>JABIXH010000105.1 GCA_018664975.1 Nitrospina sp.
ATTCTGGCTAAAAGTTCCGAAAATGCAAATGGCTTGGTCAGGTAATCATCGGCCCCTTTGTTAAGCCCTGTCACTTTGTCTTCCACAGAATCTTTGGCGGTAAGGAGAAGAATCGGTGTTTCGATCTTCCTGTCCCTCAGGATGGATAAAACCTCCAACCCATCAACTTTAGGAAGCATGAGGTCCAGAATAATCAGGTCATACTGATTCTGTTCGCCAAAAAGTAAACCCTCTTCTCCATCAACGGCGATATCTACTGCGTAGGTTTCCTCTTCAAGTCCTTTTTTAATAAAGGCCGAAACTTTTTTCTCATCTTCTACAATCAAAATACGCATTTATCCATCCCACTTCTTTTGCACTTTGTGAAGTTCGATCTCTCCTTTCAACATTTCAACATGCTTTTCACAATCTTTTTGGATTGCGGAATACATGGCTCGGCAACTCTCATCGTTAGCATCCACCATTGCCTGTTTGCATATTTTGACCGCCTCCTGAGCACCTTCCAAGGCTTTCAAAATATTATCATTAAACTTTTTACTCATTTTTGATCCTGGGTGACAATTATTCCGATATTTATTCTATCACTAATTCCCTGTCTATAAAGAGCAAATCCCCCATGAGCATGGAGAACCTGCAGTGGTTTCACTCGCTTCTTTCAGTCAGTTCCCGGCTGAAGAGGAGTTTGATCAAAATAATTCCCAATGCCGCCCCGATAATCGGAAGAGCGTTGATCAACTCAAGGAGATATTTTCCTACAAAACCGAAATTATTGATCAGGTAATGGGCAAACTTCACCCCGGACTGATCCAGCCAGTAAAAAATCAGGTTGATGCCCATTCCGCATACAAACCCGATAAAAGCTCCAAAACCATAATATGCATATTTCATAATTGATTTATACCAATAGAACCCATCCAGCCAGATTCATCTGGCAAAGCCTGTTAGATTTGAATTATGATAACAAAAAAACTTATTATACATACCTTGGATTCCATTTTATAATCATTAGGGCATCAAATGCGACTTGCAAATAAAATAGCCATCATTACGGGTGGCGGATCAGGAATAGGCCAGGCCAGTGCCGAGGCGTTCTGCCGTGAAGGGGCCAACGTAGTGTTGTTCGGTCGAAGAAAACAGAAGTTGGAGGAAACAGCCAAGAAACTTGGCTCCCAGGCTCTGGTCGTTCAGGGGGACATGACCCGAGGCGAAGATTTGGATCGCCTGGTCCAGGAAACCCAGAGCAAATTCCATCGTATTGACATACTGGTCAACAATGCTGGCCTCTTCAAAGGAGCACCCCTGCATGAAATCACTGACGATCAGTATGATGAAATGATGGATGTAAATATGAAATCCGCGTTCAAGCTGACCCGAAGGGTACTCCCTATAATGATGAAGCAAAAAGGCGGTAGCATCATCCATATCAGTTCCATCCTCGGCATCATCGCAGTGCCACAGGTGGCGGCCTACAACATCTCCAAAGGGGCTTTGAACCAATTCAGCAGGTCCATTGCCGTGGAATACGGCAGTTATTCCATTCGCTCCAACGCCATTTGTCCCGGCCTGATAGAAACGGATATGACAGCCGAACTCATGAACGATGAGGCGTTGATGCAAGAATGGAGCAAGGATTACCCGATAGGCCGGTTTGGAAAACCGCAAGATGTCGCAAATGCCTGCCTTTTTTTAGCTAGCGATGAATCATCTTTCATCACAGGTACGGTGTTTCCTGTAGATGGCGGTTTCACAGCCCATTGAGGACAGTGCTTGACGTAGACCCCTAAGGGTGATTAAAATCTAAATCATTTGAACAACCTCCAAAAATTCCAACTTCGTCCATACCAGGCAACACGGAATACGGGCCACATATGAAATACGAGACTGTTATTGGACTGGAAGTTCATGTCCAAATTAAAACCAAAACAAAAATATTTTGCTCCTGTTCCACCCAATTTGGCACTCCAGCCAACGAAAACACCTGCCCAATCTGTTTAGGAATGCCGGGAGTGCTTCCCGTTTTAAACAAACATTTTCTGGAGTCCTCCATGAGGGCCTGCCTGGCCACGCACTGCACAATTCAACCCATGAATCGTTTTGCCAGAAAAAATTATTTTTATCCCGACCTGCCCAAGGGTTATCAAATCTCCCAATTCGAGCTCCCTTTAGGGACATGTGGACATATAAATATCTACGTTGACGGCACTAAAAAAAGAATTGGCCTGACCCGAATTCATATGGAAGAAGATGCAGGAAAATTGATCCACGGGGAAAACCTGGGAAATCCGGGAAAAAGTTATGTCGACTTTAATCGAACCGGCGTCCCTCTTTGCGAGGTAGTCAGTGAACCTGACATGCGTTCTGCGGAAGAAGCCCGTGCTTATTTGACCGAGCTAAAATCCATTTTGGAATACACCGAGGTCAGCGATTGCAACATGGAAGAAGGTAGCTTCCGTTGTGATGCAAATGTTTCTATTCGACCCATTGGGCAAAAGGAGTTTGGGACTCGGACAGAACTAAAAAATCTCAACTCCTTCAAGTTCATCCAGAAAGCCATTGAATATGAGGTAGATCGGCAAACTAAAGTTCTGGATCAGGGAGATACCGTAAAACAGGAGACCCGACTTTATGATGCGGACCGGGGCGAAACCTTCCCCATGCGGAGCAAAGAGGAAGCACACGACTACCGTTATTTTCCTGACCCAGATCTGGTCCCAATATTGATTGATGACGCATGGGTGGAAAAACTACAAAAAACTATTCCAGAGCTACCGGAACAAAAGCGAGAACGCTTCGTGAGCAAATATGGAATCCCCGAATATGACACCGGGGTTTTAACCTCCTCAAAACTTCTCGCCGATTATTTTGAGCAATGCGCGAGTCTGCTTCCTCAACCTAAAATCATCAGCAACTGGATAATGGGAGACCTCTTGCGCGAATTGAAAAAGGATGGCAAAGATATTGCGGATTTCCCGATCACTCCCTCTGCGTTGGTGGAACTGCTTAAATTGATCGACTCAGGAACGATAAGCGGGAATATCGCCAAAGGAGTCTTTGAGGAGATGTATCAAACGAAAAAATCTGCAGAAAGTATCGTTGAAGAAAAAGGACTGAAACAAATCACAGATAGCTCTGCCATCGAAAAAATCGTGGATAATGTGATCCAGGCCAACCCCAGTCAGGTTGAAGAGTTCAAAGGGGGAAAAGAGAAGGTCATTGGGTTTCTGGTAGGTCAAGTCATGAAGGAAAGTAAAGGGAAAGCCAACCCGGGTATGGTCAATAAATTACTAAAAGAAAAAATGGTCTGATGGAAAAATTAAAACTGCATCCTTTTAAAACCCTCAGTTCAACTTCAGTTCTTTTAGCATTTACCTTGTTTGTTTTACTGGGAGGCCTGAGTTCAAGCGCCTTTGCAATTCCTATGGAATCCAGTGACAAACGCTATCTGGATAATGACGATGGTACCATCACCGATTCCAAAACCGGGCTTATGTGGATGAAAAAAGATTCCTACCTTCACTCTGGCCACTGGTTGAACTGGCATGAAATCCATGAATTCATCCGGCAACTCAACGATGAAAGGTTTGCCCAGTATAGCGATTGGCAACTGCCAACTACCGAAGAATTGAAATCCCTCTATGAGCCTCAAAAAACCAACAGTTCTCAGTTGGGAAGTGAAATGAAAATTCATATGGACCCCATATTTGAAAAAAACGGAAGTGGCTCGCTATGGTCCGGTGAGGAAAATGGACGCTACAATGCATTTGGAGTTGTTTTTAATACCAGCTCCGTATTCAATAGCAATAAAAAATCCCGATCTCGAAAAGCCACCCGTGCAGTACGAACGAATACAAACAGCCATCATCCAGAGGCAGAAAAGTAAAAAATGAACTCTACTAAAAATGTGATTATTTTAACCGCTTTATTTATTACTACCGTACTGTCCGGGCACGCAATCGCGACCTACCCCTCACCAGATATCGCACATTGGGATATTTCTATCTCCGAGGACAAAAATGACCCGGACTACCAAAGGGTCCGGGAATTGGTTGGGCAAAAAAAGTTTAGCGAAGCCCTTTCGATTCTTGACGCAAAAATTGCCGGCAAGCCAAAAGAAGCCACTCCTGAAATTTTAAAAGCAATGATTTTAAATGAAAAAGATGAAGCCAAGAAAGCTCTGGAAACATTGCTCACCGGATTCAAAAAAGAACGCCAGCACCCCGCCCTCCATTTCGCCTTTTGCCAGATCCATAGAAAGCTTGGCAACGGCCAGACCTCGGAAAAGGCCTGTATCATCGCCGCGGAACAACACAGAAATAACCCTCTGGCACATTATGAGTTTGCCGTGACCTTGATGGCTAAAGGTAAAGCAAAAGAAGCCAATCGGGAGTTGATGGAAAGCATCCGACTAGACCCCAAAAACTCTAAATATCCCTATGAGCGTGGAATGGTTTTAAATTATCTTAACCAGAACGATGAAGCCGAAAACTCATTCAAGCAAGCGTTCTCTCTCGATAAAGACAATGTTGATGCGGCTTACCAACTCGCTTACCTTTATACCACTGCAAACAACAAGGAACAGGCGTTGACCTATATCAACCATATTCTGGATAACCACCGAGACAAACCCAAGGCAAGTTCAGCAAAACTCCTTAAAGAATATATCTTTAAAGGCACCACTGACAAACTACCCGTGAAAGTTGTTCCAGGAAAGCATCATATGGATCGATCCAAATCCCTTTACCAATCCCAACAATATGGGTTATCTATTATTGAAGCAGAAACAGCCGCCCGACTGAGCCCTAACGACCTCAAAGTTCAAGAGATTCTTGTTGGAATTCATAGTATGTTCTTGCGATTGGATGAGGCAGAAAAATCTGTGGAACAATTTATTAAATCCGCAAAAGATGATGAAAAGCTCAAGAGCCGTGGCTATCAGGAATGGGGAGATATAAACGTTCTCCGAGGACATCTGAATAAAGCCAGAGACCTCTATGAAAAAGCCAGAAAACTGGGTGACCTCAATGGTATTGCAAAAATATCTCTTGATGAATTACCTGAAAATATTGATGCGACAGAGAGGCAACCCCTGAACCCAAATTCTTTGTTCATCAATCCTATTGAAGCGTTGAACAGAAAAGGAGAAATTTTTGCAACTTTCGGAATGTATCAGCGAGCACTGGGTATCTATTCCATGATTTTGAGGATGGACCCTACCAACCTTACCGCCCTGCTCAACACCGCCACTGCCAATTACAATAAAGAGCAATACAACCGGACAATATCAATCCTCGAAAGGTTGTTTATCATTCACCCCAACCACGAACATATCATCCCCCATAGGTTATTGTTGGCCAGGGCATATATTATGAAGGGAGATCTTGGAGATGGAATCAAGAACCTTGAAATCATTTTACAACTGAACCCTGGCGTAAAAAAAGTGATTATCTCTGACCCGGTTTTTGAAAAATTACGGAGCCTGGAATCTTTTCAAGCCTTAATTCAGTAGCCCCATTACTTTGGCCCAACCCGCAAAAAACAATATTTTGTGTTTAGGTTTGACATTAAAATTATGTTCCTGTCTAATGCCTTGAAACGTCAGATCTTTATTTGTCACCCATAAAGACCCCAATGAACCTAAGCCACTGGGAGTTTGCAGATGAGTACAGCCCAAAATAAAATCAGGCATTGTAAGAAAATTACTTTTTTATTTTTTTTTCTTACATCAGGATTATTTTTAATTTCAACTCCAAAAACATATGCCGCTGATATTTGCATTGAAGGATTGAAAGAATTGCAAAAAAGCCAGGAAGTCATTCAAGATAAAGGAGGGATTTGGGGATATCTTGAGCAATCCTCTAACCTGAAAGACCAGTCGATATTGGGCCTGCAGATTGATGGGAAGCTTCAGCGTTTGATTGTCTCGTTTGAAAGCCTTTGTGAAGAAGGTAAAACCCCTACCCCTAAACTTCATGGTTTGATTTTAAATTTAATCGGAGACGCAAGGGTAATATTTAACAAAGATGCTGACCGGCAACCCAAAGACAAGGTTTTAGAAAATTTGAACGGGTTGAAGAAAAATATTGATGAACTACTTGCCCAACTACCTGGCTAAATAACAATGGCTGAATTAAAAGAAGGAAACAAGGCGCCAGACTTTACGGCTATTGACCAGGATGGGAAAAAAGTAAAACTCAGTTCTTATAAAGGTGAAAAGAACATTGTGCTTTATTTTTATCCCAAAGATATGACTCCCGGATGCACTACTCAAGCCTGCGACTTCCGCGATCACCACAAAAAGTTCAAAAACACCGTCATCCTTGGTGTAAGCATTGACTCAACAGAAAGGCATCAGAAGTTTATCGGAAAATACGATCTTCCCTTCACCCTCCTGGCCGATATAGATAAAAAAGTGGTGCAAAAATATGGGGTCTGGCAAGAAAAAAAACTCTATGGGAAAACCTTTATGGGTATTGTTCGGACCACTTTCATTATTGACAAATCCGGCACGATACAAAAAATATTCCCCAAGGTTAAAGTAAAAACTCACATCGAAGAAGTGCTCTCCGCATTAAAAGAAATTTAACAAGACCACCTCTAGCGGAAAAATTAGCGGATACAGTTAAACTGGGTCAATTGGCCCTCCGGGCCATCAATTTCTCGATCTGACTTACAGTTTTAGGAATTTTGCTGGAAAGATTTATGCACCCCTTTGATGTTATAACGAGATTGTCTTCGATGCGAATACCAATCTTTTCATCATAGGTTTTTCCTTTCCAATTTAGGCGGAACTCCCCATATAAACCTGGTTCATTGCTGAGCATCCAGCCCGGCTTCATTGGTTGTGGGGCGTAATTGCGGAAGGGATCTCCATCGTGCTCCTGCTCACCCATCAAATGACTCACTCCGTGCGGCCGTTCTTTATATTGCAGTTTGAACTTTCCTCCAATGGCCTTAAACTCATGCTCAAGACCTTGATTGACCCTGTCCCAACAAACCGTGTTTAACTCATCAATGGTAACTCCAGCCCTCGCCTTCTTCTGCACCGCTAGCTGGGCTTTCAGGACAATTTCATAAAGTATTTTTTGCATGGGATCGAATCGTCCAGAAATGGGAAAAGTCCGGGTGATATCAGCGTGCATAGTCATCCAGCGAATTCCAAAGTCCATCAGCATCATCTCATTTTTGGAAAATTCGTCATCGTTCTTAGTGTAATGGAGAATGGTCGCATTGGCTCCTGATGCTATAATGGAAGGATAACTAAGGCCAAAAGGCGTGTTCATGAGCATTTGGCCTTCCAGAAACCCTTGTACCTGGCACTCATTTTTAAATTTCCTGAAATTTTTCAGCAAAACTTTAAACCCATTTCCGGTTATATCCTGAGCTTTGCTGGCGTTGGCGATATCGTATTTATCCAGCGGCAGGCGCAATTCAAAATGGTTTTTCATAATATTTTTCAAGGCGGGTGCCTTCCAGGATCGCAACCAGCCCTCAAGCTTCTTCTTGAAATCGTAATTGTGATCCGTTTTGATAGCGCATGGCTTTCCTTGTCGTGTCCCTTCCAGCCACAATGTTCCCAACGCCTTTTTCTTTTGCTTGAATAACCGCTCTTTCAGAACATCCTTAAATTCCCGGATATCACGAACATCCTGAATTCCCGTGACCGACCTCACTTCCTTTAAACTTTGATCATCCCCAACACCAAAACGAACCCCTTCCCAGAATTCCATAAACCGATCTCTGCTATCCACAAACAAAATTTCATCAGAAATTTTTGAATCTGGGTCCAGCAACAGAATGACATTGCTCTGATTAATTCCCGTTAAATACATTATGGCCGGTTCCTGATAGGTGGGGCAATAGGCATAGGCCCATGTCGTTTTACCTCCTGGGCCATAGGGAACTCCGGTAATGGCCATGATACGACCCTCTTTTCTCATCAATTCCTTTCGCCTTCCACGATATCTCCTTTTGGCGAAAGCTCCTGCTCCCCCATCCCTAAATATTCCTGTATGTACTTTTTTCATTGTTGTCATAAATTTAATATGGATTTAAATCACGTTTTTATTTACAAACTTTAATAGTACTATAAACGGGAATGCGACCCAACCCCGGTTTATTAAAGGATGACTTCTCGCTTTATGTGCGGACGCTATACACTTACCAAACCATTAAAGACCATCGCGTCTCATTTTGGCCCCATAAATATCAGCTTTGAATATTGTCCTAGCTACAATATTGCACCCAGTATGGTTTCTCCCGTTGTTATTAATAAAGAAAGGAAATTACTTGGAATGAAATGGGGACTGATACCCTCATGGGCAAAAGATGAAAAAATAAAACTTATTAATGCACGATCCGAAACAGCGCACGAGAAGCCCAGCTTCAAAAATCCATTAAAAAATCAACGTTGCCTGATTCCCGCAGATGGTTTTCTGGAATGGCAGGGAAAAGAAAAACAGCC
>JABIXH010000044.1 GCA_018664975.1 Nitrospina sp.
CCAAATGGTGAAAAAAGCCCACATTTTTTTTGCGACTCTAATTGGCTTGGCTTTGCTTTTACCAGTCTCCCTTTTGTTTGCCCAGGAAGGTGAAAATATCCAGTCTTTGAAGGTGGTGGGAAACAAGCGGATTGATGGATCGACCATTCGATATTACATTAAATCCCAACCCGGCACAGTGCTTTCCAAAAGACAGATCCGTGAAGACATTGAACAAATCTATAGCCTTGGACAATTTAAGGATATCCGTGTAGAAACGCAGGAGACCCTCGAAGGTCTGGAGCTTGCATTTTATGTCAAAGAAATTTCGTCTGTTGGGGATGTTGAAATCTTAGGGAATGAAAAGCTTGACTCCAATGATATACGGGAAAAAATAGGGCTCAAACGAGGGGCGGCTTTCAATGACCACCTGATTCAGGAGAGTCATGAAGAAATTCTTAAGCTTTATCGTGAAAAGGGCTACTTCTTTGCCAAGGCGAATATAGAAACCCAGCCGAATGAGGATAACCTGGTTAATATTGCGATCAGGATCACGGAGGGGGAAAAGGTAAGAATTGAAAAGATCCGTTTTTCTGGAAACAAAGCCTTCCCGGATAAAGAACTCCGCGAACAAATGGAAACTCAGGAGGTGACCTGGTACTCCTTCATTGACGAGTCGGGGGTCTACCAAAAAGATATTTTGAAGTTGGATATGTTCCGGATAGAAGGTTATTACCACGATCACGGTTACCTGCGGGTCAAGGTGCTGGAGCCTCGTATAGATATAAACCAAAGGGCGAGAGAAGTTCATATTACCATCCCGATTGAAGAGGGACCGCAGTTTCGAGTAAAAAGCCTGGATATAAAAGGAGATGAAACAGTTTCCCCGGATGAAATTCAAAAAAGTATTCAGACCAAAGTTGGTGAAACTTATAATGTTTCCCAACTTCGTCAGGATATTTTAACGATTACAGATTTATATGGACAAAAAGGTTTTGCTTATGCTGATGCGAATCCCATTTCAAAATTAAATGATGAAGATCGCACTGTCGAACTGTCGGTCGAAGTTGATAAAGGAAAAAAAGTCTATGTTGGTAATATTGAATTTTTAGGGAATATCAAAACCAAGGACAATGTCATTCGTAGGGAATTTCGTCTGAAGGAAGGCGAGCTTTTCGATGGCTCGAAACTGAAACGAAGTAAACAACGTATCAACAACCTCAATTACTTTGAAGATGTTAAAATTGATACCCATAGAGGTCAAGACCCCGACCTGATTGATATTCTTACAACGGTGACAGAAAGACCCACCGGATCTTTTACCGTAGGTATAGGTTTTAGTTCCGTTGAAAATTTTGTTTTCTCCACCTCAATAACCCAGGATAACCTTTTTGGAAATGGGCAGAGATTGGGCCTGGATGCAAAGCTATCTTCCATCCGCACAGACTTTGATATTAACTTTACCGAACCGAGGCTCCTTGATTCCGAAATATCATTAGGAGTCAGTGCCTTTAATGAGGATCAAGATTTTCTTAGCTTCGATTCCCAATCAACCGGTGGTAGTTTTACCCTGGGTAAAAACATTACGGAGTATGAATCCATAAACGTAGGTTATCGGTTTGCAAATGTAGAAGTTTCAGGGGTGGCGGATGCGGATGTAACAGAGTTCTTTAAAAATGAGACTCGAGTGACCAGCAGGGTATCGCCAACCTTTATTCATGATTCCAGGGATAACTATTTAAATCCTTCCACAGGGTGGAGGCATGTGATAGGATTTGAGTTCGCAGGCTTGGGAGGTAGTAAATTCACTAAATCTGTTTATGAGGTGACGTACTATCGTCCTCTGGTGGGAAAACTTGTGGCGGCGGCTCATGCCCGTATCAATTACGCCGAAGGGTATGGGGGAGAAGAGGTCCCTAATTTTGAAAGATATTTCATGGGAGGGTCGACTTCTTTGCGGGGTTTTACCATTGAAGATGTTGGGCCAAAAAACCTGGATGGCGATCCGATAGGGGGTAGTCAATCCCTTCTCCTGAATTTGGAAGTGCAGTATCCTTTTACCAAGTCTTTCCGTGGTTTTATGTTTTATGATCGCGGAAATGTTTATGGAAACGGGGCAACCATTACCGACACTGATACAAGTTTTAATTTAGGGAAAATGAGACATAGTATTGGTGCCGGGATTCGTTTTATTAGCCCCTTTGGCCCGCTGGGTTTTGCTTATGGGATCAAGCTGGATAAAAAATCTGGCGAAGAAGCGGCAGAATTTCATTTCTCGGCAGGAAGTGCTTTTTAAAATTTAAATTTTCAAAAGGAACAGGTTTATGCGTTTAACAATTTTTCGAAGGTTCAGGACAATAGGGTATCACCTTGTTTTTGTTGTTTTCCTATGTGGACCTTTAACAGTTTCGTCATTTGCTGCGGAAAGCCGAATAGGATTTGTAGATATTCAAAAAGCCGTTTCCAGTACCAAAGAATGGAAATCAAGTTTTATTAAGTTTAAAGCAGATTTCACAAAAGAAAAAAAGAGGATAAAGATCAGGGAACAGAAGGTCAAAAAAATGCTGGGAGACCTGAGTAAACAAAGCTTTGTGCTTGATCCCGAACTGAAAAGGAAAAAGGAAGAAAAGTTAAGAAAAGAAAAAATAGACTTTGAGAGATATGTTCAAGATCAAAACACGGAGTTTGGGAAAAAAGAAAAGGAAATGACCCAAAAAATTCTGCGTAAAATGATGGATGTGATAAAAAAAATTGGCCAGGAAAAAAAATACACAATGATCCTGGAGCAGAAGGTCGTTCTCTATCATGATAGGGGTAACGATTTGACCAAAACGGCGACCCTCACCTATGACAGGATTAATAAATAGTTCCTGTATTAAGGTATAATTTTTAAGGCCTGTTGGACCCCACACTTAGACTCGCTGAAATTTCCAGAAATACTTTGCAGTCCTCCAACCCCGATAATAGGTTCCCACTATGATGGATATAAATGAAATTAAAAAAATCATTCCACACAGGTATCCTTTTCTGCTAGTCGATAAAATTATTGAATGTGATATGGACTCAAGAATTGTCGGTATCAAAAATGTGACAGCTAATGAACCTTTTTTCCAGGGGCATTTTCCGGATTTTCCTGTGATGCCAGGGGTTCTTATTATCGAGGCTCTTGCCCAGGTCGCCTGTATTTTAGGAATAAAAATATTGAACCGGGAAGGTGAGTCCGCAGTCTTTTTTACTGGAATTGATGGGGCCAAGTTCAGGAAGCCGGTTATCCCGGGGGATCAATTGCGTCTTGAGTTAACTAAGATAAAGCAAAGAGGAACCCTTTTCCGGTTTGAGGGAAAAGCGTATGTCGAGGATGCTTTGGCAACCGAATGTACTATTCAGGCAATGCTTGGTAAGGACTGATTTTTTTGTCGGTGGCAATTGAAATTTTTTATATCCCACATATTTTCTGACCTTAACTGCCTATTAAAATTTGGTTTTTCCCGTGACTATTCATACTAGCTCAATCATACATCCAGATGCTGATTTGGCTCCGGGAGTGAAGGTCGGCCCTTTTACTACGATTGGCCCCAATGTTAAGATTGGCGAGGGAACAATTATTGGGCCGAATGTATTGATTGAAGCGGGTACAGTTATCGGGAAAGACTGTGGAATTTTCCATGGTGCCTCGCTGGGCGGAGAGCCGCAGATTTTTAATTTTAAAAATGTTCCTGCTACGGTAGAAATTGGCGATGGAACTGTGATACGCGAGTATGTCACCATACATAGATCGGGTAATGAAAATGGAGTGACCCGTGTAGGTAAAGGTTGCCTGCTCATGGCTTATTCTCACTTGGGACATGACTGTGAAATTGGCGATCAGGTGGTAATAGTAAATAGTACAAGTTTGGCAGGTCATGTTATTGTAGAAGACAAGGTATTTATATCAGCTTTGGTGGGTGTCCACCAGTTTGTCCGAATAGGTAAGTATGCAATGGTTGCGGGACTGGCGGGAGTGAATCAGGATGTCTTGCCTTTTTCTACAGTGGAAGGAAATCGAGCCCGACTTCTAAGTGCAAATGCGGTTGGGCTCAAGCGGGCGAACTTTAAACCAGATGTCAGGGCGGCGATAAAAAAAGCATTGAAATTTTTTGCTCAACCAGAACTGAACACGAAGCAGGCACTTGAAAAGATTGAAGCTGAAATTGAAATGTTTGACGAAATTCGATACCTTATTAACTTTGTAAAAAACTCTTCTAGAGGAGTGACCAAGTAGTGCGAAAGGTGAGAGCGGGTGTTGTAGGAATCGGAAGAATGGGTGAATATCATGTCGGTGTTCTGTCGGAAATGCAGGATGTGGACGTTGCCGGGGTGGTGGATGTTGACCCCAAACGCCGGGAGGCTATTCAAAATACCTTTGGGGCCACCGCCTATGCGGACTGCAAGGACCTTATAGGAAAGGTTGATCTTGCGGTAGTCGCGGTTCCTACAAATATGCATTATCCCATCGCCAAGCAATTGCTCAATAATGGTATTCATGTTTTATTGGAAAAGCCCTGTGCCAACGACCTCAATCATGCACGCGAACTTTTTAAATTGGCTCAGGACAAGGGATTGACCCTTCATATTGGTCATATAGAGCGTTTTAATGGGGCCGTGCAGGAGCTTCACAAAATTGTTGAGACTCCAATTTTTGTAGAATGTAAACGCATGGGTCCCTTCACAGAGAGGATCAAAGATGATGGTGTGGTGTTGGACATCATGATCCATGACATAGATATCATTCTAAACCTGATTAAATCCAAGGTGACCACAACTCATGTTCTTGGAGCTTCAGTTTTCTCTGAAAAAGATGATCTTGTGAGTGCCCAACTCGAATTTGAAAATGGATGTATTGCAAATATTGTTGCCAGCCGAGCATCGCAGAATAAAATCCGAACCTTGTCGGTAACCCAGAAAGATTCTTTTGTGGTTTTGGATTATACCGATCAGGAAATTTATGTTCACCGCAAATCATCTTCCGAGCATCAAATGAGTAAGGGTTCTCTCCGTTATAAACAAGAATCGTTGGTCGAGCGTATTTTTGTCCACAAAGATAATCCCCTCAAGTTGGAACTCCAGCATTTCATTGATTGCGCTAAAAACGGTAGCCCTCGAAATGTTGCAGTGAATGATGAGCTGTATTCACTGGAAATTGCCTTGGATATTCTTGATCAGTTTAATAATAAAAGAAACAAGTAAGCGCTCAGTACAGAGATCTCTTCATCTGTTGTAATTCTGCTATTGTTTAGCAAGATTGACACACCTTCATTGAATCCTCTTTAGCTCAATATCATGCGTACCAACCTTGATAGGATAGGCCTTATTGCTGGAGCCGGAGAAGTCCCTATTTATTTTGCGCGAAAAGCCAGCCAGCATGGAATAAAACTTGTCAGCATTGGCTTCTCAGAAGAAATCCAAAAAGCTTTGGCACCGTTTTCAGAAAAGAGCTATTCGATTGGCGTGGGTCAACCGGGTAAAATTTTTGAGACACTACACCAGAACAATGTGAAGGATTTATTGATTTTAGGTAAGGTTGATAAAAGCGTTGTTTTTAAATTGCAAAAATTTGATTTCAAAGCTCTACAGTTTTTAAAAAACATTGTGACGCATGAAGACAAGGTTTTACTGTTAGGTGTGATTGATGAGGTTGAAAAGGAAGGTTTCAGGGTTTTAAGTCAAAAGGAAGTTTTATCAGATATTTTTCCGCAAAAAGGAAACCTGAGTCGCCGAGTGCCCACAAAGCAGGAGTTGGAAGATATTGAGTTTGGTTTGCCGATCGCCCGAAAACTGGCAGATATGGAAATTGGTCAGACTCTGATAGTTAAAAATAAAACAGTGGTCGCAGTTGAAGCTCTTGAAGGAACAGACCGAGCAATTCAAAGAGGTTGTGAACTGGCCCAGGGAAAATGTGTGGTGATAAAGGTCAGTAGAACCAATCAGGACTATCGTTACGACAGCCCTGGCATTGGACCACAAACTATCCGAATGCTGGCCGAAGGTAAGGCGGGAGTTCTGGCACTGGAAGCAGAGCGGGTCATGGTGGTGGAACAAAACTTGGTTCTCGATCTGGCTAATGAGGCAAAAATTGCAGTTGTCAGTGTTTAGCTACTGGACTACGCCCGGTGGCAATGAACAACAGTAGTTTTTGCTGGCAAAAAATTACTCGGCTTAACGAATCATTTCCCAATTGCCTCCACGGCTTGTGGTTAGAACACGATGAATGATAAACATCCCCACTTTTTAATTGTAGCTGGCGAGGCATCTGGAGACCTGCATGGTTCGAGCCTGGTGTCGGCGCTAAAAATTCTGCAACCGCACGCTCGCTTCTCGGGGATGGGTGGGGCAAGAATGCGGGAAGCGGGTGTTGAAACGCTATTTGGTATTGAGCGTATGGGCACGGTCGGGGTAATAGAGGTATTGGGAGAATTCGACCACTATTACAAGGTCTATCGGTCATTGATGAAAGAAATCGCCTCGCGTAAATATGACGCGGTGATTCTCATTGACTATCCCACATTAAATCTTCGGCTGGCAAAACAGGGGCGACGTTTTGATTGTCCGGTATTTTTTTTCATCAGCCCGCAGATTTGGGCGTGGAGAAAAGGTCGGATCAAAGAGATTCGGGAATCAGTAAGTAAGATGTTTGTCATTCTTCCGTTTGAGGAAAAGCTGTATTTGGATGCCGGGGTTGATGCAGAATTTCTGGGGCATCCATTTATAGATATGGTTCATCCTACCAGGTCGCGTGAAGAGAGCCGGGAGAAATATTTCCAAAACCCGGAAGTCAAGATTGTAGGGCTTTTGCCTGGGAGCAGGATGAATGAAGTCAACTCACTTTTAGAGGTGATGGTTCAGGCGGCCGAAAAAATAAGAAGTGAACTGGGCTCCTGCCAGTTTCTTCTTCCAATCGCTGACTCCATTGATCCAGAAATAATTCGCGAGCGTTTAGGCACCAATCCACTTGGTATCCAATTGATACAAGGAGAAACCTACGATGTAATGAATAGTTGTGACACGTTGATCATTGCATCCGGTTCTGCCACTTTAGAAGCCGGTATTTTGGGATGTCCCATGGTAATCGTTTACAAGTTAAATCCTTTGACATACTGGTTGGCGCGTCTGTTGGTAAAAATTCCATTGGTAGGGCTGGTTAATATAGTCGCTGAGGAAGAAGTGGCGACCGAATTAATACAGGGTAAAGTGACAGCAAAAAATATCTCTGAAGAAGTTCTGGCTTTATTGCGTGCTCCGGAAAAGGAACAGGCCGTTCGTAAGCGCCTTCTTAAAATTCGGGATTCGCTGGGAGAACCAGGAGTTATGAAGGTTGTCGCAAAGCGTATTGCAGATTATATGGATGAATTGAGTTCAAATGAAAAGACTTCTGTTTAATTATGTAGTCCCATACTTTCTTTTTGGGCTGATCTACCTTTGGTGCATGACCCTGCGCTCAAAAAATCTGAATGAGGACCAGGAAAAGCATTTTAAAAACCTTGCTGGACCTTATATCCTTACCTTGTGGCATGGAAGAATTTTTTACCTGTTTTATTACCTTCGCCGGCACCCGGATTATTTCCTGTTGATCAGCCCGAGTGAAGACGGTGATCTTTTAGCCCGGCTGGCAAAGTTGATGGGTTATTCTGTGATACGGGGGTCCACTTATAAAAAAGCTGTTTCCGCATCCCGGTCCCTGATAAAAGTTTTACGCCGAAACCAAAGAATCATTATCATAGCCGATGGTTCACGTGGACCCCGGTGTGTAGCACAGCCGGGGTCGATTCAACTGGCTGGAATAACCGGAGCGCCAGTTTTTCCCATGACTTTCGGAGCTAAAAATAAAATGGTCCTAAATAGCTGGGACCGATTTGTTATCCCTCTTCCTTTTACCCGTTGCAATCTCAATTTTTCATCTCCTATATCTCTCCCACCCAAATCCTCGGATCAAAAGATAGAGGAGAAGCGAATGGAGCTGGAAAATGCCCTAAATCGAATAAATAAAGCTAGCGATGAAGATTGAAAAACGCTTTAAAATTAGTCATTTCCAGCTCCTATATGCCCTAATTTGGGGCATGTAAGCTCGTTTGAAATTGCCCATTGGGTGTGGTATAGTTCGCCGACATCATAAACCCCTTTTATTCTATAAGATTATTGGCGGAGCCTGCCAAACAAGTTTGGAAATACTTATTGGCATGAATATTGAAATAACATGAAGTAACCGGTTTGAGGTGGGCACGAAAGAGAGCCATTATAGTTTGGCAAAATTTGCGACCGTAAAGGCAAATGTCCACCAGTCCGGATCTTTTTTGAACATACAGGCAAGAGGAAAACAATATGAAAAAGGTTGAGGCGATCATTAAACCGTTCAAGCTGGATGAAGTAAAAGACAAATTGAACGAGATCGGGGTGAAGGGGATAACTGTCAGCGAGGTAAAAGGATTCGGCAGGCAAAAGGGCCACACCGAACTTTATCGTGGTGCCGAGTACGTGGTGGACTTTCTTCCCAAAATTAAAATGGAAATCATCATCAGCGATAATCAAGTGGAAGATGTGATCAGTACCATTATGCAGGCCGCACAAACTGGAAGAATTGGTGATGGAAAAATATTTGTAATTGATCTTCAGGATACGGTGCGGATTCGTACCGGAGAGCGTGGGGAAGACGCTATTTGATCCGAGGGTTTTGCATATAGTTTCCTGTCCAAAAGAATAAATTATAAATTCTCATTCCGGGATTGCTGGATTTAATATGAGAAACTGGAGCCGTAGTGACGGCACCGGTTTTTTTGCGTTTTTTATAATTGTTATCTTTAACTATTTTTTGCAGGAGAACCGTTAATGACCCCCAAAGAGGCAGTAGATTTCGCAAAAAAAAATAATGCCCGAATTGTAGATCTGAAGTTTATGGACCTACTCGGATCCTGGCAACATTTTTCTGTACCTGAGAGTGAATTGGAAGAGCATTTGTTTTCAGAAGGACTGGGATTCGATGGCTCCAGTATTCGTGGATGGCAGGCCATCAATAATAGTGACATGCTGGTCATTCCCGATCCGGCTACCACGGTCATGGACCCGTTTACGAAAGTCCCAACGGTCAGCATGATCTGTAATATTGTCGACCCGATTACCAAAGAAAAATATAGCCGTGACCCTCGCAATATCGCTCAGAAAGCGGAAGCCTATCTCAAGTCTACAGGAATTGGAGACACTGCTTATTTTGGACCGGAAGCGGAATTTTTTATTTTTGATAATATTCAATACGATTCCACTACCAATGAATCATTTTATTCCATTGATTCTGTTGAAGGGAACTGGAACACAGGTCGGGATGAAGCCCCAAACCTGGGTCATAAACCAAGGCATAAAGAGGGTTACTTCCCGGTTGCTCCCAACGATACCTTTCAGGATATACGCTCTGAAATGATGTTAACCATGGAGCAGGTGGGTATTAGCATGGAATGTCATCATCATGAAGTTGCAACGGGAGGGCAAAACGAAATAGCGATGCGTTTTTCTTCGCTGGTCAAGTGTGCAGACAACCTGATGTGGTACAAATACATTGTTAAAAATGTAGCCAAGGCACATAACAAAACCGCAACCTTCATGCCTAAGCCTATGTATGGCGATAATGGTACCGGGATGCATACCCATCAGAGCATCTGGAAAGATGGCAAACCTTTGTTTGCTGGAAATGGCTATGCGGGTTTCAGTGAAATGGGCATGCACTACATTGGCGGAATTTTAAAACATTCTCGGGCAATCTGTGCTTTTGCCGCACCGACTACCAATTCCTATAAGAGGTTGGTGCCTGGTTTCGAAGCGCCGGTTAACCTGGCCTATTCCAGCCGAAACCGTAGTGCCTCCATCCGCATTCCCATGTATTCGCCCAGCCCCAAAGCGAAGCGGTTGGAAATCCGTTATCCCGATCCATCTTGTAATGGGTATCTGACATTTGCGGTAATGCTCATGGCTGGCCTTGATGGTATTGAAAACAAAATTGATCCTGGCGAACCTTTGGATAAAAATATTTATTCACTTGGACCGGAAGAGTTGGCTAGTATTCCTACATTGCCTCACTCTTTGGATCAAGCCCTTGAGGCTCTCGAGGAGGATCATGAGTTTCTCCTCAAAGGCGATGTATTCACTCAGGATATTATCGATACCTGGATCGAATATAAACGCGAAAATGAAGTGGATCCTCTGCGACTTCGGCCGCATCCAATGGAATTTGAAATGTACTACGATTGTTGATTTAAGAGACAATTTGGAATTTAAAAACCCCCTGGGTCCTCCCAGGGGGTTTTTTTATGTGGTAAATTAGGCCGATACTGAGTCTAAAACTTGAACCCCAATAGTAATTATTTCATGACATTTAACGTAGAATTGATTAATCGAATTCACCAACGCCTGCCTTGGGATGGAAAATTGTCAGAACCTTTGCGGGATTTAGGTTTTCGTGAACCCGAATCCGCCTGGAAAAATCTCATAGCCTTGGCCGGCCATGCCCAGTTTGAAAAACTATATCCCGATTTCTTTCATGTTCTGCTGGAACTAATTTCAAGTTCGCATAATGCGGACATGGCATTGCATAACTTCGAAAGATTTTCAGAGAAAATTTTGGATAAGGATTATTTATACACGCAACTTACTGAATCCTCTTCCTTGTTTGTTGCCCTGGTATTTTTGTTTTCAGGCAGTCAGATCCTCACCGACGCACTTCTTAGAGAACCGTCATACGTGGACTGGTTGAGCCTTCCAGAGACGCTGACCCATTCCAAATCAAAAGATATGCTGATGCGGGATTTTTATGAAATGGCCGGGGAGGAGTTTCAAAGTAAAAAAATTTTTTCAGCGTTAAGAAAATTTAAAAAAAGGGAATACATTCGAATCGGACTTCGGGACTTATTGGGCAAAGTAGACTTCAAGGAAACGGTTGAAGATATTTCCAATATTGCCGATGTTTGTTTGCAGGCCGCCTATGAGCATGCGGACCGGGAATTACGAAAAAAGTATGGAAGGCCGGTTTATCAGGATGAAAAGGGAGATTGGAAAGAATCTGAATTTGCTATTCTTGGTATGGGAAAACTGGGAGGCCTTGAACTCAATTACAGCTCAGATATTGATCTGATATATATTTATACGTCCAGCAAGGGAGAGACGCGTCCTGTGAGTGAGGGGGACTCATCTATTATAAGCATCAGCAATCATGAGTACTTCACCAAACTTGCGCTGGAGATTACCAAATCCCTCAACGAGATAACCTCCGATGGCAATGTGTTCCGGGTAGATCTGGAGCTTCGACCAGAAGGAAATAGTGGTGAGATTGTGAATTCCCTGGCCAGCTGTGAAATTTATTATCAGTCCTGGGGCAGAACCTGGGAAAGGCAGGCCCTCATCAAGGCCCGTGTTTCAGCAGGTAGTGAAAATTTGGGCAAACAATTTTTCGATATGATTGAACCGTTTATTTACCGGCGAAGCCTGGATTTTGAGGCTATTGAAGAAATCAAATCCATGAAGTACCAGATCAATAAAAGCCTCAAAGGAAAAAACTCAAAAGGTAATATTAAATTGGGATTCGGTGGCATCCGGGAAGTGGAATTTACAATCCAGGCTTACCAGTTGCTACTGGGGGGGAGGGATAAAAGCCTGCGTGTCCGTGATTCTCTGGGAGCTATGAAAATACTTTGCGAAAAAAATATATTGACGGAAGAGGATCACCATAAACTTCGCGAGGCATACATCTTTCTGCGTAACCTGGAAAACCGTGTACAGATTACCTTTGGTCTGCAAACGTACCTGCTACCAGATAACGAAACCGATTTGGCAATACTGGCGCGAAAGATGAGGATTGCAGGGGATAGCCAGAAAAGTTTGGCCGATAACTTAATGCAGGAATATGACAGCCACACCCAGTTTGTGGGAAAAATGTTTGCCGAACAATTTGTCGAAAAAGAAAAGCGGGAGGTGGCAGAAACCCTATCCGGTGGGTGGAGCCGTTCCCGGATAGGTGAAGAACAATTTACCGAAAGTACCCTGGCCAAAATTCCTTTTCTCCCAGACTCCAATAGAGCTTATCGTTTTCTGGAATCTTTTCGTGACGGGGCTCAATTTTCGCATCCATCTGTGCAAAGTATTCAGGAGTTTTACAGCATTCTTCCAAAAATATTTCAACAATGCAGAATAGTTCCTAAGCCTGATTTAGCCATTGAGAATCTGTGTAAATTTGTGGAAGCGACAGGAGCCAGGGAATCTTTTCTCGAGCTGTTCCAGGCAAATGAAAATTTTCTGGAGTTATTGCTCATACTTTTTGGAAGCAGTGGAATGTTGTCACAAATATTAATCAGGCGGCCCGATCTGGTAGATGTCCTCACTGACATGGAAGCCATTTATAGATATAAACAGGCAAAAAAAATACAGGAAGAATTAAACCGTGCTTTAAAAGATTCGCCTGATTTTGAGTCCAAGTCTCTAGTGGTTCGGCGTATCAAGCAAGCTGAGGAACTTCGCATCGGGGTGCGCTACCTGATTAAAGAGGCTGATCTTGCAGGAACCTTGGAGGACTTGTCCCATCTCGCGGATGTTTTTCTGGAAACTGTTTATCAAATTGCCTGTGAAGAACTTGGGAAAAAAGGAAACATTAATTTTCAGAACTTCTGCATCATTGGCATGGGAAAGCTGGGGGGACATGAATTAAATTTTGGATCGGACCTCGATGTCCTGCTGGTTTATGATGAAGGAATAAATGATTCTCCATCCGCAGGGCACTATTACTCCTCTTTATCGCAGATGATCTATAAACTGACTTCCGAAATGACTCCTGCGGGTTATGCTTATAAAATCGATACCGAACTCAGACCTGAGGGTGATGCAGGGGTGCTGGTACTTTCTATTCAGGGCTATGAAAAATATTATAAATCCCGAGCTAGAATATGGGAGCAACAGGCTCTGGTGCGGGCACGGTTTGTGGCAGGCAACGCTGAGGTTGGGAAAAAATTCATCGAGACCGCTCATCAGTTTGTTTATCAAGACAAGTTTGAATATGAGTCCCTCATAGAAATATCCCGTCTGCGGGAAAGAATGGAACTGGAGCTGGCAAAGGAATCAACCAAAGGCAAAAACGTTAAATTGGGCTTTGGTGGATTAGCAGATATCGAATTTGCGGTGCAGATTTTACAGTTAATTCACGGGAAAAAATTTAAAAGGCTTCGGCAGACGAACACCCTTTCTGCATTGCAAAATTTTGTAGCGCTTGGGTTGGTTGATCAGAATATGGCAGAAGAACTTCAGGCGAATTACCTGTTTCTAAGAAATTTGGAATGTGCTTTGCGAATCATTCGTCAGACCCCCACCAACACCCTTCCCAAAAATAATGAGGAACTGGCGCCTCTGGCTCGTTTACTCGGATACGAGGGAGAAGCCGCCGAAACCCTGGCAGGTGCCTTGCTCGCCGATTACGAATGTCATACTCAGCAGGTCCGAAAGCATTACCGTAAAACCATTGGCAATCTTCTCCGCGCCCACTAACCTTACAGATAGCTAGCGATGACTGGAAGGGAGAATGCTTGTCCGCAGAGAATAGCGACCTTACAATTTTCCAGCGGAGGTTCTCCGCTCATTAGTCATGGAGGCAATGGGCATCTTGTCCATGGAACCGGTTCGGGCTTCATCAACTAAGATCTTCTCGCTTAATGCCTTTGATTTTAAATTGTGAGTTGGGTATTTTGTGTGTCCTGTTGGTTTTCATAAGATCACTGATTAATGCTTCTAACAGTGAAATGCTAATATTGATACTTCTAAGAGAGGATTTAATATTTTTGAGGTGCTCCACCTGTGTTTTTTCCATTCGATTAGGACCCCGGTTATATTTTTATAGTCCTTTTATTCAAAGCCGTTTTCTGCTTATTGGAAAATAGAAAGCCCCCTGTTATAAGCGTGGAATTGTCAGTCGGATTAAAATTGGCTGACAACACCCAGTCGTTCTTCCGCAAGTTCCAAAAAATCTCCTGCCGCGATTTGAGTGTCTGAGGTCCATTCGTCTCCCTTCTCCAACAGAGACGGAAATAGGTACACTGGACTCCAGGGCCAACATTTATAGATATTAAAATCTATTATCTATTTGTTGGGGTTAAGCAAGTTATTAAATAATTTTCAACCTGAGATCGCAAATACTATAATCTGCAATGGGATAATATTACTATTAAGATAATCCATAGGCAGTAAATGTCAAGGTTCAGATCAAAATTTATATACATTTAATTTAAAAATTTTAGACATTCGGTTTAGCAGATATGAGATGAAAATTGGCAGGGGTTTAGATAATCGCGCATGTTGTACGCATATAAGCTATTTAATTTATTGACTTTATTTGATTATAGGGCTGGAAGCGGGTATTGTGTCCGCCATATAAGATTGGGTTAGTCAGGTTTAGAAAGTTACTTAAAATAAATTTAGGTCAATGGACTGAAAAAACTATATTATACCGAAGGTTTTTTTTAAAGTATTTAGTGAGGTTTTTTAACGGGGGATTGGGGGATCTTTCCAGAGGAGATAAAAATATTGCCAAACCTGGATTCAATCAGGGTGGAGCTAACCACCCTGATTGAGTTTATAGTCGATACTATCCACCAGGGCCTGCCAACTGGCTTCAATGATATTTTCGGAGACACCTACGGTTCCCCACTTGGAATGATGGTCGCCGGATTCGATCAGGACCCGGGTTTTGGCGCGGGTGCCTTTTTTCTCTTCCAGAATGCGGACTTTGTAGTCGTAGAGGTTGACCTCTTCCAACTCCGGATAAAATTTGACCAGGGCTTTTTTTATGGCTTTATCCAGAGCATTGACCGGTCCGGTGCCTTCAGCGGCAGAGACCTCCTGAATGCCGTTGACCCTTAGTTTGACAGTAGCTTCAGAGATGGGTTCCTCATCTTCCTGGCGTTTTTCAACGATGACCCGAAACCCGATAAACTCAAAAAAGACTTCTTTCTGGCCCAGGGCATCACGCATCATCAATTCAAAGGAAGCCTCAGCACCTTCATACTGGAAACCTAGGTTCTCGGACTCTTTCAAAGACTCAAGGATTTTTTGAACTTTGGGGTCCTTATCGTCAATATTAATGCCATATTCCTTGGCTTTATAAAGCACATTGCTTTTTCCGGAAAGGTCGGAAACCAAAATGCGCTGGTGGTTGCCAACTTTTTCGGGCTCGATATGTTCGTAGGTTTGCGAATTTTTTCGCACCGCACTGACATGCACGCCACCCTTATGCGCAAACGCGCTTTTTCCCACAAAGGGTTGATGGTTCCAGTGTGCTCGATTTGCCAGTTCATCGACAAATGCGGAAACTTCTTTAAGTGAATGCAGTTGTTCATCGGTGACGCAGTCGATTCCCATCTTGATTTTAAGGTTGGGGATGATGGAAGCCAGGTTAGCGTTACCGCATCGCTCGCCAATTCCATTAATAGTTCCCTGAACCTGTTCGGCCCCGGCTTGAATAGCATTGATCGAGTTGGCGACCGCTACCTCTGAATCGTTGTGCGCATGGATGCCTAATTTAATGGAAACAGATTTTTTAACTACTTCAAAGATCGAACGCACCTCATGCGGGAGCGAACCGCCATTGGTGTCGCACAAAACGATCCAGTCCGCCCCTGCTGATTCAGCTTCCTTGATAGCCTTGAGCGCATATTCAGGATTATTCTTATAACCATCGAAAAAATGTTCGGCATCAAAAAGGACTTCATCGCGATGCTTTTTCAAATAGGCGATGCTGTCAAAGATCATGCGCAGGTTTTCATCCAAACTGGTAGACAAGGCATCTTTCACATGCAGGTCCCAGGTTTTTCCGAACAGGGTTACCACCTGGGTTTCGGTTTTCATAAGGGCTTGTAGCACGGTATCGTCTTCCACCTTTTTATCGGGGTAACGGGTACTGCCGAAGGCTGTGATTCGAGTCTGGGAAAAGTTTGCGCGCTGGGCTTTCTCAAAAAAATCGATGTCTCTCGGGTTCGATCCCGGCCAACCGCCTTCTACATAATGCACTCCCAGTTCGTCCAGTTTATGGGCGATGCGAATTTTATCCTCAACGGTGAAGGAAATACCTTCTGCCTGAGAACCATCCCTGAGAGTGGTGTCATAAATTTTTACGGGACTCATAACTAAACAGCTTTCCATTCAAAAAATTTTCTCTTGATCAGGGCCTATCCCTAACCTTTCCCATCAATGATGGGGATTCTAAAATAAGTTTTATTCAAGTGCACTGCATTTAGGGTGTGGTGTGTTTATTTTTTTGCGCTTTTTCTTTTAACCGGTTTCTTCCCCATTTTAAAAGCATCGTGCAAAGTAGTGACCGCAAGTTTAGAGTGTTTTTGCTCAATGATACAGGACACTTTAATCTCTGAGGTGCTGATCATCAGTATATTTATTTTGTTCGCGGACAAGGTTTTAAAAATCTCAGCCGCCACCCCAGAGTGACTGCGCATGCCCGCTCCGACAATAGAAATTTTAACAATTTTTGCATCCGCGCTGACATGGGTGGCATGTATTTTTTTTGCTACCTTATTCATGATGACCATGGCTTCATCCAGCTCTTCACGTGCGAGCGTGAACGACAAGTCGGTATGCCCCTGTTCACTGACATTCTGAATGATCATGTCCACAGAGATGGATGCGGATGCCAAAGGTTCAAAAATATTGGCGGCGATACCCGGTTGGTCGGGAACTTCTTTTAAAGTAATTTTTGCCTGGTTTTTGTCGCACATGATTCCGGAAACAACCGGTTGTTCCATATTCGGATCCTCCTCGCAGATCAAAGTTCCCTTATCTCCCTCCTTGAAAGAAGATTTAACGATCAGGGGCATCTTGTATTTATGGGCAAACTCCACACAACGGATTTGCAGGACTTTGGCTCCCAGACTGGCCATTTCCAGCATCTCATCATACGATACCACATCCAGTCTCCTGGCTTGCGGCACCATTCTCGGATCAGAAGTATAAACCCCATCGACATCGGTATAAATTTCGCATTGCCTGGCACCCAGCGCGACGGCCAGAGCCACCGCAGAAGTGTCGGACCCACCTCGCCCTAAAGTGGTCACATCGCCTTCCGAATTAATGCCCTGGAATCCGGCGACCACGATCACATGATTTTCACTCAACATCTTGCGGGCACGCTGACCATCAATACTCTTAATCCGAGCCCGGGTATGGGTGTTGTCAGTTTCTAGTCCGATTTGGCGCCCAGTCAAAGAAAGGGCAGGGATACCTCGGGCTTGCAGGGCGATTGTCAGTAAAGCGGCGGAAATCCGCTCACCCGAAGACAAGAGCAGATCAATTTCCCTTCGAGCCGGGTTTTTAGCCAGGCTCCGTGACATTTTTAACAGTTTATCGGTTTCCCCTGCCATGGCGGAAACCACAACAACAATGTCCACACCTGTTTTTCTGACTTTGGAGATTCGGTCGGCCACATGCTGGATTCGCTCCAGAGTTCCAACGGAAGTGCCACCATATTTTTGTACGATTAAAGAATTTTTCATAGCTGGTCTGTCAGAAAGGCCGTCAATAGATCGGGAGCGTTAGAGAATGATTTTCCCGTTTCTAAAAGTTGTTCGTCATATTGGTTCGCGTTTCCCGATGAAGCAGGATAAACCAGATAGGGAACCGGGGACCGATCGTATTTCATTAACTGGGCCGAATTGACATGGTTGACCACGACCATCATTTTTACGTCTTTCATTGTTTCCATGGCCTGAGCCAAAGGTTTGATGACCTGAGCATCGAAGTCTTCGATCATCATAATCTTATCGTCCAAATTACCTTTGAGTGAAACTTCTTCTCCTGCTGAAATGTGGAGGAAAACCACATCTTTAGTTTCCAATTCCTTGAGCGTAGCAGAAACTTTCGCGGAATAATTGGTGTTGGAAAATCCCGTTGTCCCTTCGACCTCCACAACATCTATTCCGGTGAGCTTGGCGATCCCCTTGACCATCAAAGAGGCAGAGATTAAAGATGCGCTTTTATCATACCGTTTCTGGAAGGAGGGCAGGCTGGGAAGTTCACCGTTCCCCCAAAACCAAATACTATTCACAGGGTCTATTTTTTCAGCAACACGTTTTTTATTTTGGGCATGGTTATGCAAAATAATTTGCGCCTGATTCATCACAAAGATCAATTCGCGAACCTCTTTTCCCTCTGGCATGAATTGACGGATTCCTTCACCGATAAGCTCGTTAGGGGGAGTCAATCTTTCTGAAATAGGCGGAATTTTTATAAACATCAGGTTGTGATAACCGCCACCATGATGGAATGTAACCGGAGCATCGATCACTTGTTCTTGCAGGGCATTTAATAGAAGACCTGAATCATCATGGGAAAGAAGTCCGCCCGTGTAATCTTTCATGACCATATCGTCATGCGTAGGTTGCAGGGTTACCAGATCACAGCACAGGGCTATCTCATCCGGTGCCGGGGTTACTCCTAAACCCGCAGCAGAAAGCAGGGCATGCCCTGAAGAATATTTTATAGGATCGAGTCCCAGAAGCCCCAGGCAGGAAACCTCATTTCCGGGATGTAAATCATCCGGTATGGTTTGAACGGGTCCACATATTGCATTTTGCGTCAGGGCATCCAGGTTCGGGGTATCGGCCAACTGCAAAGGGGTTTTATTATCTTTTTCCGCAAAAGGCCTGTCTGTCAGACCCGCCACGATAACAACTATGTATTTCATATCTTTTGGGATAAAGGGATTGATATACCGGGTGCAATCAGGAATTTTTTAGGGCACCCCGGCAAATTCGGTACTTTTGTTTGGAAAATTCGCATGTCCTTAATTCTCAAGGGCATACTCATGACCCTGTGCAATTTTTAGAGGTGCTTCTAATTATAACTTAATTTTTCCTAATTCCTCAACTTATTGAGAAATCAAAGAGCAACCCCTATCAAATCTATATTTAAATGTTTTGCAGAAGTAGGGGTGGGTGAGGCGAAGCCTCGCCTATAAAAATTTATCAGATTGTGACTTTAATGGAACCTAATTTAAAGTAAATTGGCTCTATTCTATCGGTGAGCAAATAAATGCCGAGGTAGAAAATAATCGTGGGGTTCAGGATTGGTTTTTCGAGACTTAAGATCTCTTTGTAGGCAAGTTTTATTATAAAAATCAAACTGTTATGGACGGAGCACTGCTTTTATGGTACCGTTCTTGGATGTTAAAATTAAGGCAGTAATATTGACCCCGCATTAATCAGGTTTTATTCTTCCGTTTTCATGACCACCTTGTTCGGGGAGAAGAAGGAGAGCTTATGTATGAAGTGAAAGAGATTTGTAGAAATGGCGAATCTCTACCCCTTACCACCGATGGGTCTTTAAGAGTTGTATTTATAGGAACAGGTTCTGCATTTGCCAAGCGCAGACGCCAATCCAATATGTTGATCATTCAGGGGAACCACCATGTATTGATAGATTGTGGTACCCAGGGTCCTTTGGCTCTCAATGATTTAGGATTAAGTGTATTAGATGTTCGTTGTTATTTGCCCACCCACAGTCATGCGGATCACATTGGTGGATTAGAAGAAGTGGCTTTGATGAATCGCTACACACCCAATGTCTCTAAACCCGATATGATTATTTTGCGGGACTATCAGGATATTCTCTGGAGCAAGAGCCTTTCTGGTGGGTGCGAGTATTGTGAGGCCAATCAGGGTCGTCCTCTACAATTGACGGATTTTTTCAATATTCTTCGTCCGCAGAATATAGAAATTGAAGGAAGGAAATTCTGGGCCTATAAACACGGGCCGATTGAACTGGTTATTATGCGAACGCGGCATTTTCCTGATACTGCAATTAGTGTGGACGAGTCGCAGTGGTGTTCGGGGGTGTTTATCAACCGAAAAGTCTGGATTTCGGGAGATACCATGTTTGACGCAGACTATCCGATCCGTTTTGGCAGGTTAGCGGAAGTTATGTTTCACGACACGCAATTATTTTTCGGTGGAGTTCATTCCTCTTATCAGGAGTTAGTGACATTGCCTGAAGATGTCCGGAAAAAAATGTTTCTCTACCATTATGGGGATAATTGGGACAAACCGGAAAGCTGGACGGGCGGGTCGAATAAATTTACCGGCGATCCCCAAAAAGATGGATTTTTGGGTTGGGCTGAACAACGCACCGCTTATGATTTTTACTGACCTTATATATTGAGACTGATAACTTAATTTTGGAGGAAGAGTCTCTATCATGAGTTACCAGATTACGTTGAATACATGGTCGGGAGCCAATAAAGTGGAGGCCGCCGAAAGGCTTTCCAAAGTGTTCCGATTTGATACTGAAAGGGCCATGACCATTGTCGATCATTTATGCCAGGGGCAACCTTGGCGTTTTGAAAGGCCTATTCCCGACCATCAGGCTGATTTAGCTTCTACACATCTTCGCAACCTGGGATTTTCTGTAAACCTTCAGCCCGCGGAAGGGAAGATTGAATCCCTTCCCGATTCCGTTGCCGTACCAGAGGGTGAAAAGCCAACCGATACACCCGCGCAGGAAGACAGTTCCTCCAACCGATTCAAGTTTCTTGGCGATGGCCGTTCTCTTTTAAACATCAGTTTGGTCAATTTGATCAAAACGGTGTTCACATTGGGTATTTACCGATTTTGGGCCAAAACCATTGTTCGAAAATATATCTGGTCGCAGACCCTTTTTGTAGGGGATCGCTTTTCCTATCTCGGTACGGGTAAAGAATTAATGCGGGGGGCGATTTTGTTCGGCGCGATTTTAATTCTATTGGGACTGATCAACGCCTACGTCTTTTTCACTATTGGGGCTGTGGAAGGCGAAATGGTTTCCAACCTGGTCTCCTTCATCATTTTAGCTTTGCTTCCTGCTCTTTTGGCGAGAGCCTGGAGGTATCGTCTCTCACGAACGACTTGGCGCAATATCCGTTTTTCCTTCCGGGGAAGAGGAATGGAAGCGTTTGTCGTATATTTTATTGGAGTCATTCTTACAGTCGTGACCTTGGGTTTTTACTGGCCCTACTTCAAAATGAAAGCCGAAAAATTTTGGCGCCAGAACTCCTGGTTCGGAGATGTGCAGTTCCGTTTTTCCGGAGTAGGAAAAGACATTTTTTGAAAGTTCCTGTTTGCTGTGATCCTCACACCCCTCACTCTGGGGTTTTACCTGTTCTGGTTTACAGCCGAATTGAAAAGATATTTATGGTCCCATACCCACGTGGGTGGAGCGACTTTTCATTTTCCCATAACAGGAAAAGATTATATGAAATTAAAGGTAATCAATTTTTTTATTATCCTGTTTACCTTTGGAATAGGATTTCCCTGGGTGGTGGTTCGCAATCAAAAATTTGTGACCGAAAATCTGACTCTTGCCGGAAACATTGAATTGGACCGAATAATTCAGGAAATGAAGGACAGTGGAGCCTTTGGTGAAGAAGCTCTGGATGCTATAGATATTCCTATCGAAATCGGGTAAGGAAAATCATTACCTCCTTTGAAAAGAAGGGCAAAAAAATAAACCCCCTTATCAAGGGGAAATAGATCAAGGGTTCATTGCGCGGAGACAACTTTTTGCCTACCCGGTTATTGCGCACCACCCCTCCGGTTAGGAGAGGAGGCGGGTATGACGAGTAGAAAACTGCAATTTACCGGTGCTTTGTTTGATGGCAGAAGTTCCACTAAAAATTTTGTCGAAATTGAACTCACCCCTCAGGAATTAATTCTTAAAAAATCTGATCGCGAAACTGTCCGATGGGCCTACTCCCACCTTCGTTGGACGGCAGAAACCCTCCCCTTCCAAATTGAATATCATATCGATGATGAAAACGGCGAGCGACTGGAAACCCTGGTGGTCGAGGACCCGGAGTTTTATGAAAGTTTTTCAAGGATTGCGCCGGAAAGCTTGTCTGCTAAGGGTAAGGAGTCTGGTTTTAACTGGAAACTTTATATTTCCGGAATACTGGTTTTATTGTTTTCCGTATATGTATTGATTAAAGTGGTCCCTTCGTTTCTGGCGGAGAAAATGGTAGACAAAATTCCTGTTGAATGGGAGATAGTCCTGGGCCAGTCTATATTAAACATGCTTCCGGTAGAGAAGAAGCCCGACCCGGAAGTCCTCGCAGTTTTACAGGATACGGTTGATTTGTTGAAACAACCAGATACATATCCTTATGAACTAAAAGTTTATATCTTGCCGGTAAAACAAATCAATGCATTGGCCTTGCCAGGAGGACCTATCGTGGTCTTTGAAGGTTTGCTTAATGTGGCAGAGTCTCCAGAGGAATTGGCGGGCGTCCTCGCTCATGAAATTCAGCATATTCTTCTTAGACATTCTACTAGAGGGATTCTCCAGAGTTTTGCGGGAAGTTTCTTAGTGACCCTTATCCTGGGAGATATCAATACTGCTCTGGAAGGAATTATCCAACTCACGGGAGAACTCGAAACGCTGGGTCTGAGTCGAGAAATGGAGGCAGAAGCCGATCTGAAAGGGATGGAATTGATCCTTTCAGCCGATATCGATCCGCATGGAATGATTCGAATTTTTGAAAAGCTTATGCAAGATGAATTATTACAGAAGGGTCTATCGAAACAGGCGGCTACTTCTGAAGAAAATGATATGAAAATTTCCTCTTATTTCTCTACCCATCCCTCTGGCCTTAATCGACTTGCGCAACTTGAAAAACAAATAAAATCTCATGAAAACGGTAATTGGAAGCCCCTTTTTCCGAACTTGGATTGGAACAAAATTAAGCCTGAAAATTGATGCTCCTCTCAAAATTTTTCAAAAATCATGATCCGATTACCCAGCGTTTATATTGGGCCTGGGTATTGGCCATCCTTTTAATCTTTGGCCTGTTCAGGTTTCCCGGACTGGGAGTTCCGCTGGTGTCAGATGAATTGGCCACCGTTTCGCTTTGGGCGCAAATGCCTACTCTTAAAATTTTCACCAATTATCAATACCCCAATAACCATATTTTTCTTACATTCATCCTTAGTTTTCTCCTTAAAACATTTGGACTGAATGAATGGTTGTTGAGGGTGCCCCTAATAGTATGCGGAATAGTCACTCTTTATCTGGGTTACCAATTGGGAAGGAAGATTTCGGGTAGCACGGGTGTGGGGATTTCCACGGCCTTTCTGATGGCTGTCAGTGAAGAGCATACTTTATATTCCACCTATGCGCGTGGGTATATTGTGACCATGATGCTGGCTCTGATGGCAGTGGTCTATGTGCTGGATCGGCTGGAAGATCGAGAAATAGAAATTAAAAAGTCCTTTAATGGCTTCAACGGAGTGTTGGCATTTTCTGGCTGGGTAAGCATCTGGGTTATTGGTACCTGGATGATCCCGACTTTTTTATTTTTCGAGGTTTCGATAGCGATATTTTTGATAGGAATTTTAATAGTAGCCGCTCGTCATTATTCTTCCCTTCAAAAAAGGAACCTGGTAATACCTCTGGCCTCTACTGCAATGGGAGCCATAGGGTTTTATATTCAGTATTATGTGCTAATCAGTCCAGAGATGTTGGCTGAGGCCACTTCAAATGTGTCTGCAATATCGTATTCACAGTTTTTTCCTGAGCTATTGGTTAAATGGACAAGTCCTTTTGAATTTGCTGGCACACTATTTTTACTGCTGGCGTTGCTGGGCTTGGTTAACCTGTTGCAACAAAACCGAACTGTTGGGTTTTTGTTGGTCTGTGTCTGGCTGGGCCCCATATTTTTTGCTATTGCGGGTTTTGTATTGGGGAAGCTTCCTACCCTTCCATATTCCCGGACCTTTTTTTATCTGCAACCCTTTTTCTTGATGCTGTGTGTGATGGGGGCCAGGAATGCCGGGGCATGGATGTTGAGATTGATAAGAAATAATTCGGGTTCTCAGGAAAAAGAATTTAGAATTATGACAGCAGGTTTGGCGGGAGTTTTATGTTTGATCTCAGGTTTAAATTTTTCTCAAAAGATTTATCCTCAGCGCATGTCAAAAGAGCCAATAAATAAAGTTCATGATTTCGTGGATAAATTGAGTTCTAATGACCTGCTTCTGGTCTCTAATAAAATGCATGTAAAATTTTACCTGTATGGTGCCCGGGAAATGCGAGATCGGATAGAAAATATTCTACGTGAAGGAAAATTAGGGGACATCTATTTTCTAGATTACGATAAACGTAGCATGGAAGGAACCCCGGATTCGATTAACAAGGAAGCATGGCATTTATACCTGCGGAGGCTAATTGGAAAAGCGGAAAAAGAGGGGCCGGCCATTCCTGAAGCTGCGGTTGAAATAGCAGACCGGTTTGGTCCCTTTACATTCTACCGATTAAAGAGGGATTGGTTACGACCCATACAGGGTTGGGAGAGAGCGGGACTGAACCCGGCTTCACAAGGGACAGAATCATTTAGATGGGAAAAGGTTTCTAGTCCCTCAGGAGTACGGCCCTTGATTCGATTTGAGGATTCCTTTACGGTAGCTATGAAAAACAGGGAACCTCAATTGCTTAAGGCTTCAGGTTTAACGTTGAGTTTGGTAGAAATTGCTGGCAATGATAGAAATTTTTCAGCGGCACTATTGCGAGGACGGATGAAAAAAGGTGATGTTGACTACGACCCAAGCTGGAGGGCAAATGCATGGACTTTGGATCACCCTTATGGCAGTGAAATTTTTAGTCGGCCCTGGAATCCGGCGATTTTCATTTCTCAGGGCGCAGGAGGCTTGTCAGTGATAGATGTAAGTTTTAATCGGCGTCTTGGAGGTGGAGCATTGAGAAATTTTTTAAGCTATCGAATTGAAGAACCGAAGGTGGAGAGAAAATGATTGTTGTTACAGGAGGAGCAGGATTTATTGGCAGTGCCTTGGTGCACAGGCTCAACCAGAAAGGAGTTGCTGATATCTGGGTGGTGGACGAAAATGACCACCCTGAGAAGCAAAAGAACTTGGATGCGCTTACCTACTCGCGATGGGTAGGGAAGGATATGTTCTTGAGAGAAGTCAGAGGGTCAGAGCTTCCTGCTTGTTCCGCGATTCTGCATATGGGCGCGTGTTCTTCCACTACTGAAACCAATGCGGCTTACCTGCGCGAAAATAACTTTGATTACACACGATCCCTTGCGGAGTTTAGTTTAAAAAACAATGTGCGCTTTATCTATGCTTCCAGTGCCGCAACTTATGGGGCGGGAGAGAACGGGTACTCCGATGACGAGTCACAGCTGGAAACATTAGCACCCCTCAATTTATATGGGGCCAGCAAACAATGGTTCGACCTGTGGGCTAAAGAGGAAGGAGCATTAAAAGAAATTGTGGGGTTGAAATTTTTTAACGTGTTTGGCCCGAATGAATATCATAAGGAAGATATGCAAAGTATGATTCGCAAGGGTTTTTTGCAGGTGCGTGATTCGGGAGCGTTGAACCTGTTTAAATCTTATAAGCCAGGATATAGTCATGGCGGCCAGGAAAGGGACTTTCTGTATATACGTGACGCGGTTGAAATGACCTTATTTTTTCTCGATCATCAGGACATTGGAGGAATCTTTAATGTCGGATCCGGGAAGGCAAGAAACTGGAATGACCTTGCCTCAATGATTTTTAAGGTGATGAATAAAAAAGTGAATATTAATTACATAGAGATGCCCGAATCTATTCGCGAGCAATATCAATATCACACCTGTGCAGTAATGGAGAAAATAAGGTCAGTAGGATATGTGGAAAATATCACCTCTCTGGAGGAAGGGATTTCAGATTACATAAAAAATTATCTGATTCTCGACAAACACCTTGCGTAAATTTTCAGCGTGAATTGGAAATCAGCTGGCTTTATGCTGTTCCAGAATTTTTTCTAGGGTCTGCGTGGTGGAATGGCCCTGGACAATAGGAATAAGTTCAACTTTTGCCCCATAGCCTTCAACAATTTCCCGGCCGACAACTTCATCGATTTTATAGTCATCTCCTTTTACCAGAATATCGGGCCTGATTTCCTGAATGAGTTTTTCTGGGGTGGTTTCGTTGAAAAGAGTGATGTAGTCGATATATTTTAAAGCGGCAAGAATATTGGCGCGCTCTTTTTCAGATTTAATGGGACGGTTTTCTCCTTTTAATTGTTTAACGGATTTGTCGGTATTGAGACCGACCACGAGAATATCTCCCAGGGCTTTTGCTTTTTGCAGGAACTCAATATGTCCGCCGTGGATAATATCAAAACAGCCATTGGTGAACACCACCTTTTTTTCGGTGCTTTTTGCGAGGCCGATAATTTTTTTAAGCTCCTCAAGTCCGAGAATGGTGTGAGAGGTGCGTAGCATTTCTTCGTGCAGAAATTCGTTAATTTCTTCCAGGGTTACCACCGCGGTTCCTACTTTACCTACAACAACACTGGCGGCCATATTTGAAAGCCATGCGGCTTCTTGATAATTGAAACCTACAAATACTGCCATACTAAATACACTGATAACCGTGTCTCCTGCTCCGGTCACATCGAAAACTTCCTTGGCCACGGTGGGTATTGATATAAGCTTCTCTTTGTTTTGATATAGCACCATGCCATCTTTACCCCGGGTGATGAGGATAGCTTTTGCCCGAGTCAGGTTCAAAAGATATTCGGCGGCCCGGCCTAGGTCTTCGTTATCCTTAATCTTGATGGGGACCGATTGCGCTACTTCTCTTTCATTGGGAGTAATAACGGTAGCCCCTTTGTATCGGGAGAAATCGGAACTTTTGGGGTCAACGATGACCGCTTTTTTTGATTTTTGAGCCCGATGCATAATGGCTTTAATAATTTTCTCGGTCAAAATTCCTTTATGGTAATCCGAGCAGATAACCCCATCCATTCCGGGAATAATCTGATTGATATACTGAATCAATTTTTTTTCAGTTTCCTCAGTAATGGGGCGATTATCTTCCTTGTCGATCCTTAAAATTTGCTGGTTATGGGCGATGATCCTGATTTTGGATGTTGTAGGGCGATGGACGAATCGAAAAATTCCTTCTGTTTGAATAGACCGGTCATGAATAGTTTTTAAGAGTATATCGCCCTTTTCGTCTTGCCCAATGGCACCGCAAAGGTGGACTTCGCAACCGAGGCCCACAAGGTTGTTGGCAACGTTGGCGGCTCCGCCTAAAGAAAGGTTTTCAGAGCGTGTTTCCAGAATAGGGACAGGGGCTTCCGGAGAGATGCGACTCACCCCTCCCCAGATATATTCGTCCAGTATCAGGTCGCCGACAACAAGAATTTTTGGCCGTTCATCACTATTAAAAAAGAATTTAAACTTTTCTTTCATTTACATGTCTTCTTCAATGAGTTCACAAATTATATGCCCGATGGTTATATGTACTTCCTGAATTCTAGCCGTATCGTTGGAAGGAATGACAATAGACAAATTCGCAACTTCTTTTATTTTACCGCCATTATTGCCTACGAGTCCAATAGTCTCTGCACCGAGGGCATTAGCTTTTTTCAAGGCTCGTACCACATTTTCCGAGTTGCCGCTGGTGCTGATTCCTACTACTGCATCATTTTTCTGTGCCAGGGCTTCGAGTTGTCTCTCAAAAATTGTATCAAAACCATAGTCGTTCCCCAAGGCCGTTAGCGATGAGGTATCTACCGTAAGGGCGATGGCGGGTAGGGCCTTCCGTTCTTTTTTGAATCTTCCAATCAATTCTGCCGCAATATGTTGGGAGTCGCCGGCACTTCCCCCGTTGCCCATTAATATCAGCTTCCCTCCTTTTTGCAGAGAGGCCTTTATACGGTTTGCCGCCTCCAGAATATCCCCTGAAAGAGTATCGGCAACTATTCTTTTTAGGTCGGCACTGGAATAAAGAAAATCTTTTACACGTTGCATAGCATTCAATTTTATTTAAAATATAAATCAATAAACATCTTTTACTATATAAATATTATTCTAAAGCAAGCCCTCGTCAGCAAAACTGAAAAACTCATTGCCACCTATAATAATATGGTCAACCATGTGAATACCCACAATTTTACCAGTTTTATTGAGTCGATGGGTAATTTCAAAGTCTGCCTGGCTGGGAGTGGGGTCTCCGCTTGGGTGATTATGGATTAAGGCGAAGGATGCCGCCGATTCCCGGATTGCTGGGATCATGACCTCCCTTGGATGAACAATACTGGCATTTAAACTTCCTTCCGAAATAGTTAGATCCTTAATATATTGTAGTTTGGGATCTAATAGAACTATTTTTACAATTTCTTTTTTCAGGTTTTTCAGAAAGGGGGAGAACTGGTTCACAAAAGCCTGGCTGGATTTCAATTTATTCTTCGTGCTCATTGGCTTTGACGCCATGCGCTTTCCCACTTCCAGCGCGGCTTTAATTTGGGCCGCTTTGGCCGAACCAATTCCCTTAACCTGACATATTTCAGTCACCGTGGCCTGATCCAGATTTTCCAGGGTTCCAAACTGATTAAGAAGGTCCCGACTTAAGTCCACTGCATTTTTTTTTGCGCGCCGATCTCCAGACCCGATAAGGATTCCCAACAGGTGAGCATCCGATAAGGAATTGCTTCCAAATTTAATCAATCTCTCGCGTGGACGTTCATCTTCCGGCCAGTGTTTTATGGAAGCTGAATTTTTTCCTGGCATGCTAACATCCTGGGGTTTCAGGTTTGCAGCTGTTCTTTAAAATATTTCAGAGTCGATTGCAGACCTTCGTCCAACCCAACCTCGGGTCCCCAGTTTAAATATTTCTTGGCGCGAGTGATATCTGGTCGCCGGACTTTTGGGTCATCTTCTGGCAAGGGAACGCAGACGATTTTACTCTTGCTGTTCGTCGCTTGCAAAATTTTATCGGCCATTTCCTTAATCGTCATTTCATTTGGATTGCCAATATTAACAGGTTCATTCTGTTCGGAAGTTAGCAGGCGGTAGATGCCTTCAATGAGATCTGATACGTAACAGAAACTTCGCGTTTGCGAACCCTCTCCGTAGACCGTTAAATCTTTTCCTGTAAGAGCCTGTTTTAAGAAGTTAGGTATAGCCCGGCCATCATTGACCCGCATACGCGGTCCATAGGTGTTAAAAATACGGACGATCTTGGTATTGATCCCGTGCGTTCTGTGATAGGCCATTGTGATGGCTTCTGCAAATCGTTTTGCTTCGTCATAGACGCCACGCGGGCCGATTGGATTCACGTTTCCCCAATACTCTTCTGGTTGTGGATGAACCAGGGGATCTCCATAAACCTCAGAGGTGGAAGCAAGAAAAAACACAGCATTTTTTGCCTTTGCCAGTCCCAGGGCGTTATGAGTGCCCAATGCGCCAACCTTTAGAGTTTGGATTGGTAGTTCCAGGTAGTCAATGGGGCTGGCAGGCGATGCGAAATGAAGAATATAATCCAGCTCGCCATCCAGATTGATGTGTTCGGATACATTGTGTTTTACAAACTTAAACTTCTCACTTTTTATGCCAGAGATATTATCTTTGGAACCGGTAATAAGATTATCCATGCAGACCACTTCGTGGCCTTTTTCTAAAAGGTATTCACATAAATGTGAACCCAGAAAACCCGCGCCTCCCGTTACTAATGTTCTTGGCATCTTAACCTCATGATTGATTTGCAGTTGGATCAAACAAGATTCCCCGTTCGATTTTATAGCCAGCCAGGAAACTTTTAGCTGACATGCTTTTTTTGCCTTCTGGTTGAAGTTCGGTAATGATTAGTCGGTCCTGCCCAGTGCCTACCTCAATTCCTGCATCTGTAATTCGCTCCACCCGCCCTGGACTGTCATCGGGTGTTCCTTCCGTGACTTGGACTTTTAATATTCGTAAACGCTTTTTGTTTAATAAAGTGTAGGTTCCTGGCCAGGGGGTGAGCCCTCGAACCTGATTCAAAAGGGTGGTTGCAGGTTGATCCCACTTTACCAGCCCTTCTTCCTTTTTCAGTTTGGGCGCATACGTTGCTTTGCTGTGATCCTGAGGGGTGGGTAATAAGGTGTTTTCCTCAAGCCTTTTGAGAGTTTCCAGCACGAGAACTCCTCCCATCTCAGACAAGTTATCGTGCAGGGTTTGCGCGTTATCGGATTCGTGTATAGGAGTTTCTTTCATGAGCAGAATATCTCCGGTATCCATTCCTTTATCCATAATCATGCTGGTGACTCCGGTTCGGGTATCTCCATTGAGAATGGACCGATGAATTGGAGCCGCTCCCCGGTATTTAGGCAAAAGTGATGAGTGCAGGTTAATACAGAATTGTTTGGGAATTTTAAGAAAATTTTCACTCAATATTTGTCCGAAAGCGATCACGATAATTATGTCAGGCTGATTTTTTTGCAATGATCCAATGAACTCGGGGTCATTAACCGTTTTAGGTTGCAGTATGGGAAGGTTAAAGTCCAAGGCATACTGTTTAATTGGAGAAACAAGAAGTTTTTGTCCACGGCCTTTCGGCTTGTCGGGTTGAGTGATGACCGCGAGCAGGGAATGCGAAGAATGGTGCAGGGCTTTCAAGGTAGGAAGCGCAAATTCGGGTGTTCCCATAAACAGAATGTTCATGCATCTTGCTCTTTGATTTTCTTTTTGAATTTTCGTCTAAGGATATCGCGCTTCATTTTTCCAATGTTGTCCCAAAACAGTATCCCATTCAAATGATCCATTTCATGTTGAAAGGCTCTTGCCAGGTACCCCTCAGCTTCATAGCGAACTTCGTTGCCATCCAAATCGTAGCCCTTTATTTCAATCTGACTGGCCCGATTAACTTCTGCCAATACATCAGGAATACTGAGGCAACCTTCCTCCCCAAGTTCACTGCCTTCCATAGCTGTTATTTCCGGATTGATTACGGAAACAAGATTTTCTTTGTCAGTTTCGACACCGATGTTAACCACAAACATGCGCCATGGCAAACCGATCTGGTTCGCGGCGAGCCCAACTCCTGGAGCCGCGAGAGTGGTCTCCACCATATTTTCCGCAAGGGTGACCAACTCCCCATCAATATTCTCAATGGGCAGGCACATTTTCCTCAATACGGGATCCAGGCAGTTTTTAATTTCCAGCAAAGCCATGTTTATGAACCTTATCGGTCATCGACCCAAATTTCATCAGGAACAATTAGTCGGTCAATTTTAATACAGAATGAAACAAGTATCTAGTTGATCGCTGACAGGTCAGCTAGGTGGTGTATTCTGCATTGATTTTAACGTAATCATAAGAAAGGTCACAGGTCACCACCTCATCTGACTCTTTTCCAGTATTCAGGTTTATGGTGATATCGATTTTTGGAGATTTCATCGCTTTTTCTAACTTCTTCACTGACAGCCCCGAAGGAGAGCCCTTTTTAAAAAGCACCTTTTTGTTGAGAGATATATCGATCTGGTTTGGGTCCAGAGGAACTCCTGCGTTGCCAATTGCCGAGAGAATGCGTCCCCAATTGGGGTCCTCCCCAAACAATGCAGTTTTGACCAGAGAGGAAGTGGCAACGGAATTAGCAACCAGGTAGGCATGCTGGCGAGTTTTTGCGCCCTCGACATGAATGGTGACAAACTTGGTCGCACCTTCTCCATCCAGAACAACTTTTGCCGCAAGGTTCTTGCAAACTTCGCACAGGGCCTTGAAAAAAGCCTCATAGGAAGCAGTCCCGGCTTTTATCGGGGAATTTTCAGCCTTGCCATTGGCAAGAATAAAAACGCAATCGTTAGTACTGGTATCTCCATCAACAGTGATGCGGTTAAAAGACCGGTCTGTTGCTTCTTTTAGGGCTTTCTTTAAAGTTTTGGATTCTATGCTGGCGTTGGTGCATAAAACTCCCAACATGGTTGCCATATTGGGGTGGATCATTCCAGACCCCTTGGTTATCCCGCCTATAACGATGCGCTTTCCTTGAAAAGTATATTGAACGCGATCCGATTTGGAAACCAGATCAGTGGTCAAGATAGCTTGGGCGGCATGATTCCAATCATTAGCTGTCTTCCCGATCTTTTGTGCCAGATCAGGAGCCGCTTTCAAGATTTTGTGTGCAGGCAGGGGAACACCAATAACTCCCGTTGATGCGATCAACATTTCCTTTTGCGGAATGGATAATTCTTCCGCAAATGTTTTGGTGATCGTTTCGCAATCTTTCAAACCTTGCGGGCCGACTACCGCGTTGGCGTTACCGCTATTAATAACCACAGCCCGGCTGGTGCGAGATTTTTCCAGGGCGTTCCGACTCCAGACGACGCTAGGCGACACCACTATATTTTGGGTAAAAACTCCGGCGGAAGTTGCGGGCACGTCCGAAACGATCAGCATCAGGTCTTTCAAGTTATTGTCCTTGATACCGCAGGAAAGACCTCCGGCTTTGAAACCGGGTACGGCGGGATTTCGATTTTTTGAAATTTTCATGATGCTAAGGAAAAATGGCCGGGGCCATGAGACCGGTTTTTTCATCCAGGCCCAGCATGATATTCATATTCTGTATGGCTTGCCCTGAAGCACCTTTGATTAAATTATCTATCGCGCTAGTAATTATCAAACGCTGGTTCCGAGAATCTACCGTAAGGCCGATATCACAAAAATTGGAAGACAGTACATGATGACTGCTGGCAAATTTTCCAGGATTCAATACGCGTATAAAACTTTCATCTTTATAAAAGTCACGATAGTGGCTCACCAGTTTTTCA
>JABIXH010000220.1 GCA_018664975.1 Nitrospina sp.
AAATAAGAGAAAATATAAAAAGTAATAGTAGAGGCATTCCCATTTGTCGCTCAGCCATTTCTAAATAGAACCCCCAAATAGGTAGGTTCCAATCCATGCCTCCTTTAAGTACATCAGAAGGAAACCCAAACTTGGACATTCCTATAGAAACATTGATTAAATTGTGGGCATACCATGGAAAACAGATCAACACTGCAATGCAATTCAGGGTAATCAGGTTTAAAAGTTTTTGTGGGGAAAGAAAATCCTCTGAATATTTATTAACTAATAGTCCGATTAAAATAAACTCCACCAAAAGAAAAAGTCCGCTGATTTGGCCTGATATATAAATAAAGAAAGGAAACACCAACAAACAAAAAATGAGGCCCGTATAATATGCGCATTGCGCAATTCTTTTTCGAGGTGAAAGTGACCCATTAAATAAGCCGGCAAGAACGATTGGCAATGTGTAAAATAAAAAAGTCCACTTAATCATCAAGCCGCAAGCATAGGCTACGCTAAAGAATATTGAAAAAGTTTTGCCCTCAAAATTCTTTGACCTGATGAATAAATAATAAGTAAGAGTGACCGCAGAAGTCAGCATGGCACTAATTAAATATTGCCGAGACATGTTGACCATATAGGGGTAGCAAGATATTAGGAATCCTGCGATCAGCCCGACACGACGGTTATAAAGAAGTTTTCCAATTCCATAGGTGGAGAGAATGGAAACGGTCAGGTAGAAAGAATTAGCTATAACGGCAGTATCTAGAGCAAAACCAAATATTAACGAAAATGGAATTAAGGATAAATGAAAAAAGGGTGGATAAAAGGGCTCAACATTTAGCAAGTCAATCCACCAGCTCTCCGAGCCGGAAGCCAAGACTTGCCAATAATGAAATGTGTATCGCAAATGACCCCCTTGGTCCCAGGCAGGAGGGCGATTATCCAGAATCATCCAAATGGCATTGCTACCCCATACCCAAAGGATTATCAGGTATAAAAGATATCTGAAATATTTTTGTTCTGACCGAGATTCGGTGAGAGGGATTAATGATTTCATTCGAATTCAGCAGGAAGTCTTTATAATAGTATCAACGAGTTTCCTCGTCCTTTGAATAGGAAAATCTCTTTTCCGAGTTCAAACAGTTCTAATATTGTGTATATTAATGATGCTCGACTAGCCTCTATACAAACTATGCATTCTTCAAAAATTTAGCTTCACTTACCCCGCATTATTTTATGCCCACTTTTTTCAACGATTATTTCAGCAAAATAACTGAAAAACAACTGGTATTCTTTTGGTTAATTTTCTGTTTAATTGCTTTGACTTATAAACTTGGTGGCATCCCACCTTATCATAGCGATGAGAATTTTTATGTTGAGTCCTCTCGCAACATGATCGAGTCGGGGGACTACCTGACACCTATTTACCATGATAAAAAGCGCTTTAATAAACCTATCCTCTATTATTGGCTGGTATCGGCTTCATATAAAATTTTTGGGGTTAATCTGGCTTCGGCAAGACTAGCATCAGCTTTTTTTGGAAGCCTCACCATTGGACTCCTCTATCTTATCTCCACCCGGTTGTTCAAAGGAGGAATTGGTTTTTATAGTATTTTAATCCTGCCAGCCACTTTTTTACATTTTCAAATATCGCGATGGGCCACCACGGACATTGTGATGAGTTTCTTTATCCTTTTAACACTTTATTATTTCGTGTGTTCGTATCAGTGTGATTTCAAGAAAAAATCTGAAATTTACTTGTTTTATGTGGCGATGTCTCTTGGGTTTATGACCAAAGGACCCCCCGCAATCATCATTCCTGGTGCGATTGCAATATTATTTCTTTTAGTAACAAAGAGGGGGAAGTTCATATTCCAATTGCGGATTGGGCAAGGTTTTATTATTTTCCTGCTATTGACCATTCCGTGGTTTGCCACCATGTACTCTCTGCATGGGGATCAATTTAAGGATCATATAATTGGGGCTGAGATAAAAGGGCGGCTCGTTCATGCTACTCCGTTCAGCCTTTATTATTTCGGGGTTTTATTTCGATATCACTTACCATGGTCATTGTTTTTTCTTATGGCGGTCCTACATCAATTTGGATTTTATAATAATTCTCTTTCTCCGGTTTCTGGATGGCTAGAATATTTTAAGAAAACCCCATCTAACTTTAAGTCCCAATTCAGATTGTTATTTGCAAGAGAAAATGAATCAATTTTATTTTGTTTTATCTGGATTTTAGTATGTTTGGTTTTGTTCATTCTCGTGAGAACAGAGCATAGTCGATATATGTTACCGGCTTCCGCTGCGGTGGCTATGGTCACCGCAAAATTTTTCTCGGACTTGGAAATTTTGAAGGATGGATTGAAATGGCCAGGTTACAAAGTTCCCTCTATTATAACGGGAGTTATATTTTTAATAGCGGGCATATTTTCAGGAGTGGCATTGTATGTTCTTGACACGATTTATCATATGCCCCTTCGTTTTTTCATATTACCCGTAATATTATTTGCGGGAGGTGTTTTTGCTCTAGGATTATTAAAGGCACAGCAAGTCGGGAAACAAATTTTTGCCATTGCTTTGACCCTGATTCTTACATTTTCTTTATTGAGTGGGGATGTGCTATCTCATGTTAATCGGTATCCGATGAAGTTGTTTTCTGAAAAAATATTGACAGATAAGTTTTCTGGTCCCCTTGCTGTTTACCGGTTGGGCAATCAAAGAGCCCGTTTGGGAGTGTTAACCGGGCAAAAGGTCTTAAAGCTTTATGTTCCAGAACAACTCGAAAGTTTTCTTAAAACCGATGAGCAAGTCAGGGTTGTAATGAAGGAAGAGGACTTTAGTGGAAAATTTTCCAATTGGCCATTGAAAATTGTGGCGGAAGATATTGTCTGGTTGGAAGGACGCATAGACTGGAAAAGGATGAGGGAGCTTTTTGGAAAAGCAAAATCCGCTGGTTTTACCAGGCTGACCGAAGATGTCTATCTTTTGTCAAATAAGTAGAAGAAGGATGACGATTGGCAAATGAGCAAGCTTATTTTAATAAATGGTTTATATGTTTCTTGTCTTCATTGCTTAATCTGGGACTAAATAAAAACCCGAAAGTTTCAAGCCTCCAAATCAGAATGTCCAGACTTTTGAGCATTTGAAACCAATAGATCATGGCAGAGAAAAAAGGTTTTTGAATCAAACCATTTCTACAAAGAATAAAATCCCATAACTGATTTTTTGATTTTCTAATTAGAGGCCAATTCCCTCGCGCTTTTAATATCATACAGAGTCTGTAAAGATTTTGCAGGTTTTGTAACATATCAAACTTTAGGAAAGAAAATTCATGCCTGGCGGAAACTTCGACTTAGAGTTCCAAAACTCCTGAAATTCTAATCAGTAGATATCCAATATCATACGCTAAATGAAAAAAATAAATTGTGAGCGATCCAATTTTATCATACAAATTGAAAACTTCAGCATTTTGGTCCAAAATAGTAATACGAAAATGAGGTTTGCCGATAAGCTATAATAAGGTTAACTTTTTATGCGGACACTATGAAAGTTCTTTTGGTCAAACCTAATAATTTAAGCGATCATATCCAGCCTTCTTTGGGGCTTGCCTATCTGGCTGAAGGGATTCGTGATCGCCATGAAGTGTTTATTCTGGATTGCATCAAGGAAGATATAAATCCTAATGAGTTTGCCCATCAGGTTTTGGAGAATTTTCGCCCAGATTTAGTAGGTATCCAATGTTACACCTTTGATTTGGGGAATGTGTGCAAACTTTTAAGGGCGACCAAAGATTGGAATCCAGACATCGTTACGGTGGTTGGGGGAGCGCATATTTCCAGTGATCCGATTCGGGCTTTTGATAATCTGCATGAGGACCTGGATTTTGCCTTTGCCGGAGAGGCTGAAACAGGTTTCCCGAAATTTATTGATATGCTAGATGATCCTGAAATTGAATCCGACTTTCACTCGATTCCAGGTCTTGTCTGGAAAAATGATCAAGAGTATGTCGTTAACCCGGGAAATATGGAAGATGATTTGGACCGGCTGGGTGACCCGGCGTGGGATTTGATTCGACCTGACTTATATCCTGAATCACAACATGGTGCTTTTTTTAATCAGTTTCCGATAGCTCCTATTATCACGACAAGAGGTTGCCCATACTCTTGCACGTTCTGTTCAGCTCCTATTTTATCTGGGAAAAAATTACGTCATCACTCGAAAGAGTATGTCCTGAGAAATATATCTAATCTTTATCATAATTATGGGATTCGAGAATTTCATATTGTTGATGATAATTTTACCCAGGATATTGAGTACGCAAAAGTAATTGTGAGGGGAATTCTCAGCCTAAATCTGGATATCAGTTTGGCAATGCCTAATGGCATTCGTATGGACTATCTGGATGATGAATTACTCGAATTGTTAAAAGAAGCGGGGCTATATTTGGTGAGTATCGCTGTAGAATCCGGAAATGATGAAATTTTGAAAAAAATGAAGAAGGGGACCAATGTTCACAAAATTCATCGAGACGTAAAATTGATAAAAAAGCATGGTTTCGACATTGCCGCTTTTTTTATTCTGGGCTTTCCCGAAGAGACTTTGGAAACCATTCAGGATACTATTGACCTGTCCATGAAGCTCCCACTATTAAGGTCTAATTACTTTACCTATTTACCGCTTCCCGGCACTGAAAGTTATCATCACCTTGAGGAGACGGGCGAGATTGATAATGTGGACTGGGATAATTATTATATTATGAGTGCCGCTTACACCCCACAAGGAATTGATAGGGAAGAGCTTTTAGCAATTAAGAAGAAAGCGTTTTTAAAATTTTATTTTCGTCCAAGGGTGTTGATCCGTAACCTGATGAGAATTAAAAATTATCGTCACTTCAAATTCCTGCTTAAACGCTTTTATAACTGGATCATCGTGAAAAACCATCATTCTACTGATTTTGTGGTTCATCATGAGTCTTCATCCTCCGCTCCTGTTTCCAATGTTTCTTTTAAATGAATTCTGAGCACATCGGGTCGCTTTGTTCGGAAGTCATTCGCCCTGACTCAGAACTTGTGCTAAAGCATTTACAAACACTCGAGCAAATGGTCCGCATTGACAGCCGGAGTTTTGGTGTCAACGAGTTTGTTGGGGACCGTACTACGCCCAGCGATATGCGGGAAATTCTTGAATGTGCCCGTGATTACCTTCTTGGAATTGGCCTGTCCAAAGTCAGAATTAACGATTCTCCTTCCAGCAGTCCGTTCCCCATTTTGATGGCAGAAACCTTTGTGTCTGAAGAAAAACCCACAGTCCTTTTTTATGCCCACCTTGATAAGCAACCTTATATGGATGACGGGCGTTTTCAAAAATGGGGAGGAACTCCGCCTACGCAATTGAAGTGGAATGAAGACCGTTCTCGAGCTTATGGGCGCGGTGCCGCCGATGACTTGAGCGGCGTTGTCTCCATTGGCATGTCCATTGATGCTATTTTCAAGCATGTTGGTATCGAAGCAGGAAAAATGCAGAAAGATAAAATGTTAGGCCTTCCCTGCAATATAAAAATAATATATGAGACGGAAGAAGAAAGTGGTTCCCATAGCTTGATTGATCAAATCCGGGAAAATGAAGAATTTTTTAAAGGGACCCATTGTGTGGTGATTACCGATGTAGTCAATCCTGCTCAAGGTAAACCGGGTCTTACCACCTCCCTGCGTGGAATTGTGCAGTTAGATGTTAGGGTCAATGCGAAACAAGTAAAAATTACTATGGATGCGCAAACGGCTCTTTACAAATTACTGGCAACACTTATCCAGGAAGATCACTCTCTAAAAATTTCAGAAATTTCCAATGCGGATCAATTGGTAACAGATATTGAGCGAGAAGGTTATGAACGGGTTCCGACTTCTGTATCAGCCTTGAAAGAGACTGCGGGACTCCTTCCCGATACCCGCCTTACGGTGACCGAAGATGTTTCTTCAATTCTGATTGCGCAGTTAAGAACATCATTCGTTAATGCCCGCCCTGGAAACCGGGTCACAGGAAGTGTGATCCTGGGAGCGGCGGGAGCTCGTTTAACTTTTTCTCATATTAGAGATACAAAAGAATTCAAAATGCGATTGGAGAAAATTCTTAACGAAAAAAATCGTTATAATCTGGAACTAAAAATTGAAATTTTCTGCGAGATGCCTTTTTCGATAGATATCCTTTTGCGATCAGCTGATAAAGATCCTCATTCGGGAGTCAATGGCGGGCCAGTTCCCATTCCTGAATTGCAATTGGCTTGCATGATTGATGCACTAGTTTTTTCCGATGGACAGTGGCATCCACAGCTAGAGGAAATGAGGGAAGAAAAGACCAAACAGGTGCAAGTGCAAGCTCTTAATGTCGATCATGAATTGACAGGACAGCTCTTTGAAGAAAAATGTGCAAGGTCTTGGGTGGAAATTCGGTTAGCTCCTGGTAATGACGAAAAGCGGGCTGAAGAAGCTCTTCGAGCATACCTTGAGAATAATGTCCTTCCTGGGTTTAAGTTGGATATCAAGGCAGATAAGGGCGCTTCCCCCTGGATGACGGAAATTAGGCATCCTGCATTTCCCTTGATTCTGGATTGCCTTGAAAAAGGTTTCGATGAAAAAGCCTGTCTCTATGGATGTGGAGGCACTATTCCATTTGTGGCAAAACTCATGCAGGCTTTGGGAGATGTCCAGCCCCTGTGCCTGGGTGCCTACGACCCGGATGCGAGGATGCATGAGCCGGGTGAGAGCTTGTCCATGCAGGATTTAATGGGGTGTACCCGCACGATCATACATTTTCTAGCAAGAATTGATGAGGCATACAAGAGTTCCGCTCCCTGATACATTCTGTATATATTTACATTGCCCAACAGTTTTCCAGTGACAAGTTTTTAAAGTTCAACTCCCCAAGTTTCCAGAAGTTATTGAAATTTAATTTGCTATAGCTATTTCACCCCCTCAGTCTACAAACAGTATAGGCCACGCTAGTAGATTAAAACTTTTTATAAAAACAGGATTACTTTTAAGTCCTCAAAGGTTTATAATCAGGAAAAATATTTTGTAAATATTTTTCCTCAGGTTGTCATCTGTAAAGGTGATGGTGGCAAATTAAGGGAAAAGGCATCGTTACTGTTTTTTACGAGGTTAGGGTGGGCACAGCAACAGAAGAAGGTGATTTCCGAGAGATTAATATCGAATTCCTCGCAAAGGGAGGGGATGAAGGATTTGATATTTTTTATAAAACGGATAGTTTTGGAACGGTAAAATTTGTAAAGTTTGCCAGCACGGAGCCAAAGCATCAGGAAAAGGTAAAGCGCCTTCTGGAAGAGGGAACCGATCAGGACTTTTATATTCACGAAGAGGACTTGTTTAAATATTACAAATTTGCCACTAATGCTCTGAGAGCCGATATGGCAAATCCCAATATTTCTCTCAAAGTAAAAACCGAAAAGATTTACGATGTTTCCAAAGGAGTGATGAAGGAATATTTTGATAACAACTCTTCTGAGAAGATTTTGGAATCCTCCGAGGAAGTCATGGAAATGATGGAAGAGTGTATGACCACCGCAGAAGCGGGTTTTCATGGCATAGCTGAAATTACCAGCAAGGACTATTATACCTACACCCATAGCGTGAATGTGGGCCTTTACTGCATGACTTTTGGTGTAAAGAAAAAGATGTCTAAAAATGATACCAAGCAATTGTCCTTAGGCGGAATGTTGCATGATGTAGGCAAATCAAAAATAGACCATGCTCTGATTAATAAAGATGGAAAACTGACTGATGAAGAGTTTGAGCAAATGAAATCCCATGCCACTGAAGGAGGCAAAATCATTACAGGGATGAATTGTTTTGGGGGCAATGTGGCGCGAATGGCCGGAGAGCATCATGAGAAATTCAAGGGAGGAGGTTACCCTCTTGGAAAAATTGGCAATGAAATCCATTTATTTGCGCGAATTTGCAAAATCATGGATGTTTATGATGCCCTGACTACAAGGCGGTCTTATAAGAAAGCCTTAAGGGCACCTCTAAAAATAATGGTTTGAGAGGTATTTTGAGCCTTTGTTCGATTTGACCTGCATATTTCACCGGAGCAGGATGTTGGTCTTGGATATTTTGAGCTTTTTACAGCCCGTTTTC
>JABIXH010000146.1 GCA_018664975.1 Nitrospina sp.
AGAACCTGAACACTTATACAATTCTGACAACCGAAGCCAACGAAAAATTGACACCAATCCATGCACGAATGCCAGTCATTTTACGATCAGAACAATACGGCATCTGGCTCGCCTCCGATTCCACTTTGGATACCGTACGAGGCCTTTTAACTCCCTTCCCTTCAAAAGAATTCGACTTTCACCCGGTCTCTAAAGAAGTCAATTCACCCAAAAATAATCGTCCCGAATTTTTACAGAGCCTTTAATCTTTTTTCTTCAAAATACCCAACCATTCCTTATCTTTTCTTTGCTCTGCTGACAGGGGTTCTTTTTCAAGCTTAAGGATTTCAAATTTTTCGGAAAAATGCGTTTCGATATCTTCACGAGTGGTATTGTAGGGAGGTCCCCCTTCCTTATCCGTGTGATAAAACAGACCCACCAACATTCCTCCCGGCTTTAATATTCGCGAAACATTCAGAACATAATTCTGTCTTTGTCGAGGAGAGATGGCACAAAAAAAGGTTTGTTCAATTGCCAGGTCATAAACACTAGTGTGAGTGCTATCCAAGCTGAAAAAATCCTGATACAAAATTTGGCCCTTCAGGTTTCGCTCTGTCAGAGATTTTTTTAAATGTGTGACAGCTCCCTTAGAAAAATCAACTCCCGTAACCTCAAATCCATTTTCGGCAAGAAATAGCACCTCATGTCCTCTTCCACACCCTGGAACCAGAACTTTACCAAGGGGCAGGTTCCCTTCTACCCACAATCTTACAAAGGGTGGAGCCACCTGGCCCAGGTCCCAGCCCATATCATCTTCATCATAATGACGTTGCCAGTCTTCCTGTTTATACTCTTTGGTTTCTTCGTTCATATATACGCTGTCTATAATGAAAAATAGTCAACCAGGTTTTGAATAGCCGCTCTGCCCATTGCCTCAACAGCTTCCCGCGCATTCCCTCCTATATGTGGAGTAACCCATAAATTGGGAAGCTTGAGAAATTCTATATCTGTTGGAGGTTCTTCCCAAAATACATCCAAAGCCGCGGCCGCTATTTGTTTTGAGATCAAGGCCTGGTGCAGGTCTCTCTGGTGAACTACCCGACCTCTACTGGTATTAATAAGAAACGCTGAAAGTTTCATTTTGGCAAGCACTGTTTTATTGACAAAGTTTTCCGTTTTATCGGTCAATGGCACATGAAGGGTAACGATATCTGCTTCCGTAACAATTTCATCAAAGATCGCCTCAACCACACCCCATTCGCGGCAAAACTCGCTTCGGTCTGCAATATCACGCACCATGATTCTGCATTGAAATGGCTGTAACAACCGGATCAGCTCCTGCCCTACATTGCCGCAACCTATGATCCCAACAGTTTTTCCGGTGAGTTCATGGCCTCCATCTCGCCGCCAATTTCCACTTTTTAATTCCTCTGATCCAGAAAATATATTATGGCAGAGGCCAATCATAAACCCCAGGGTCAGTTCAGCCACAGACCTTTTGTTGGTGCCAGGTGTGACCCTGAGTTCAATGCTGGCTTGTCTCAACGCAACTTGATCCAGATTGTCCAGCCCCACTCCATATTTTGAAATCATTTTCAATTTTGGCAGGGAACGAATCAGTTCCGCATTGATAAAATCTCTACCGATTAAAGCGGCATCTGCATCTGCCAGGAAATCGACCAACTCAGATCCGGAGAGGTATCTGTCTTTTTCATTAAATACAGTATTAGGGAAGTGGCTGGAAAGTTCAGCTGTCAGAGATTGCGAATGGCAAAAGGCGGGGGGAGTAACCGCAATCCTGGGAGTCCTTTCATTCATTATTTATCCAAAAAGCTGGCTTACAATAGAAGCGCCCGCAGTATAAGTTCCGATCATGGAACCAAAGCTGGAAAAAAAGAATATCAGCAATAGCCGGGCGACACGGTTTTTCCACCACATCGAATAGATGGCGATATCTTCACGCAGGGTTTCAAAATCACTCACTTTGGGTTTACGCATATACGATTCCACCAGGCCCACAACCATTCCGGCCCCAATAGTAGGATTCAACGATGTCAAGGGAGCGGCAAAAAATCCAGCCACGATTGAGACAGGGTGACCCAGGGCAATCAGTGTCCCCAGCGCGCAAAATCCTCCATTGAATAAAACCCAGGTAATGACCAACTGTTCTCCCAGTTCGGGAGACTGACGAAAACCGACCACAAACATCGCCAGAATGAATGCGCAGATTCCCCAACCAATGAAATAGCCCAATCGGCTTGGAGGCGGTTTTTGATCCAGTTTTTCCATATGCTCTATAGATGGAGGGAATTCCATGGCTGGGAGCATGCCTATTAAATGTCCGGCACCCACTAATGCCAGTATTTTTTTAGGGGGCTCCGATGCCTGAGCAATTTGTGCCAATCGTCCCACCATATACTGATCCCGTTCATCAATCAGGACTCTCTTGATCTCTGGCAACTCCTCACCAAACTCACCCACTACCGAATGCAATAAATCACCCCGCTTGAGGTCTTCAATCTGCTCTTCGCTGATCTCTTCTCCAACAAATACTCCAGCAATCAGGCCGCCGACAATTTTAAGTTTTTGCCAGAACGACACCTCAGTAACCAAACGATGCAGGGTGATCGAGATATCCCGATCAATAACTTCCAACTGGATATTATTTTCACGCGCCAGTTCAACACCTCGAATCATTTCTCGACCTGCCTCTACCCCAATTCTTTCGGCCAAACGTTTTTGATAGGCAGACAAAGCAAGGTTGATTAGAAGGAGTCCGGCTTTCTTTTTGCGGAACACCTGATAAATATCCAGATTCTTCCACCAAGTCTGATTGGTGATGTTTTCCAGACGTGGTGAACATAATTCCACAGCGACACAATCGTAGTCACCGGTTTTAATATATTCTTCCACCATTTCCACGCTCAACTGAGAGACATGGGCCGTTCCCATCAGCGTCACTTCCGTTTCGCCAAGGTGAACTGTTTTAACAATATCTTCTTGTTTTTCCAAAATTCCCTTTCCTGAACCGTATCACCAGGTCAGAATATTCATAGCATAATCGCCCAATCCTAAACGAGCGGCGTAAAATAAATTGAGTTAAAATAAGGAAGACTGCATCAGTCGACAGGATCACCCCATGAGTCTCATAATTTAACATAAACCCTTTTGCATTGAAATGGTCATGCAACCTTTTAAACTTCATGCCAAATATAAGCCTGCGGGGGACCAACCCAAGGCCATAGAAAAACTTGTGAATGGCATGACTACCAGCCCAAACTCTCAGACCTTGCTCGGAGTTACAGGGTCCGGGAAAACCTTTACCGTTGCCAATGTTATAGAACAGGTGCAAAAACCAACCCTGGTACTCGCCCATAATAAAACCCTTGCGGCTCAACTATACAGTGAGTTTAAAACATATTTCCCGGATAACGCAGTGGGGTATTTTGTCAGCTATTACGATTATTACCAGCCCGAAGCCTATCTGGCCCAAACCGATACTTTTATTGAAAAAGACGCCTCCATCAATGATGAGATCGATAAAATGCGCCATTCGGCCACCCATGCCCTGTTTGAACGTCGCGATGTCATTATTGTCGCCAGCGTTTCCTGCATTTATGGTTTGGGCTCTCCAGAAGCTTACCACGGCATGCTTCTGTTTCTGGAAAGAGGCAAGACTCTGGAAAGAGATCAAGCTTTACAGAAACTCATCGAAATTCAATACAAAAGAAACGATGTGGATTTCCAACGCGGCACCTTTCGTGTAAGAGGTGATGTATTGGAAATCCTTCCTGTTTATGAAAGAAATGAAGCCATTCGAGTTGAATTCTTCGGCGATCAAATAGATAGGATCACCTCCTTCGATCCCCTCACCCGCCAACCCATCCGGGAACTGGATCGCATCGCTATTTATCCTGCCAGCCATTATGTAACTCCGAAAGAGCTTCTGGAAAAGGCCATGGGAAATATAAGGAAAGAGCTGATTGAACGGGTTGCCTATTTTGAAAGCCAGAACCTCCTCATAGAAGCACAAAGAATTGACCAGAGAACCCTGTTTGATCTGGAAATGATCAAGGAAGTCGGTTACTGCCAGGGTATTGAAAACTATTCACGTTATCTCATGGATCGACCTCCAGGTGAGCCACCTCCAACTCTGTTGGATTATTTCCCTAACGATTCGCTATTCGTCATTGATGAGAGTCACGTTAGCCTGCCGCAATTACAAGGCATGTACAAGGGAGACCGGTCTCGCAAAGAAAACCTGGTCCGATACGGGTTTCGCCTCCCTTCAGCCTTTGACAATCGTCCACTTAGGTTTGAAGAATTTGACCAACATGTAAACAATGTAATTTACGTTTCTGCCACACCCGGTTCTTATGAACTGGAACAATCGGAAAACGGGGTGGTGGAACAGATTGCGAGGCCAACGGGTTTGGTAGATCCTGAGGTTGAGATTAAACCTGTGGCAAGCCAGGTAGACGATTTATATAATCAAATCCGTTCTCGAGCAGAAAATAATCAGCGTAGTTTGGTTACAACACTGACTAAAAGATTTTCTGAAGATCTGACGGAGCATTATTCTGAACTGGGACTGAAGGTCAAATATTTGCATTCAGACATCGTGACCCTGGAGCGAACCCAGATCATACGCGAACTACGTCTGGGAGAGTTTGATGCTTTAATAGGGATCAATTTGTTGCGTGAGGGACTTGATATCCCCGAAGTTTCTTTCGTCGCTATCCTCGATGCAGACAAAGAAGGTTTTCTGAGATCCACCACCTCCCTGATTCAAACCTCTGGAAGGGCCGCGAGAAATATTTCCGGTAAAGTTATATTTTATGCAGATACCGTAACCAAATCAATGAAGGCCGCCATTGATGAAATGTCCCGCAGAAGGGAAATCCAGCTTGCTTATAACAGGGAAAATCAAATAACCGTCAGTTCAATTGAAAAAGCCATAGGTGATTCCATGGAATATTCGAAAAATCAAGAACCAACTTTTGAAGTCATGGAAGAAGAGGCGGAATATGAATCTGGCAAGTCGATTCTGCAATTGATCGCAGAATTGGAAAAGCAGATGCTCTCAGTTGCAAAAGATCTGGAATTTGAAAAAGCCGCCGAACTCCGAGACCGAATCAAACGCCTGCGGGAAAAAGACCTGGAAATAATTCCATGAAATATTATCGCGAATTATCTCTGCGCTCTTTTGACCTTTGGGTAATGAAACCGGAGATAGCCTGTTCAGACTCAGGAAAAATGCCCTTCCATTTAACTCCCGTCACAAAAGGAGTGGATTCACTTTTAGGGTTTTTCCTCAAATTTTGCACTGCCGCCGGTTGCAGTTTAATGGAACCCCCGCTAGGGAGTTCGGCAGATACATGTAAAATTTTTTGCTTCGAGACCTGCTTGGCGTGACTGATCAAGGCTCCACCAGAGCTGATATCACGAAGAATTCCGGCATCTTCAAATTTTGATTCACCTTCTTCACTATAAAAGGTCACCGGAACGTTGGTTCTAAACCGCTCAAATTTGCGCAAATTATGCAGATCAAACGTACGAGGATATTCTATAACCAAAAGCGAAATTGCCTGGGCCAGGGCAGAACTTACCGAAGATTTAAAGTTGGCAAACAAACCATCTTTGATGAAATGGACCTGGATTCCGGTTTGAGGAGCAACCCGGTAGGCTTCACCTCCCACCTTTGGCAAATCAGTGATCACATATTGCCCATTCTTCCACCCTCTGACATTAACGGTAAAAACCTCCCCTCGAATGGTAGCGGTCACTTTTTGCCCCATAACAAATGGGATTTCACTTGCTTGAATAGCCATTGAATCCTATCGCATCACAAAATTCGGAAATCTGATAACTCATACTTTATTTTATTGGCAAAGAATTAAACTACTTAACCTTAAGAGAATATTCAAGGAAAAAGCACGTTCCAAAATTATCGAATGTCTGTTACGGCCTCTCAATGACTATAGAGTTTGCGCAGAAGGCGCGGGTGGGGGATAAAGCTTAAAATATTTCTTGAAAATTTTCCCAGCTATGGGGCCAGCCATCGCCCCACCATGACCTCCATGTTCTACGATAATGGCCACGGCGATTTCAGGTTTTTCGTAGGGGGCAAAAGCCACGAACCATGCGTGATCCCGGTACTTGACAGGTATAACCTCATCTTTCTCCAATTCCTCATTGGATTTCATTCGGACAACCTGGGCGGTTCCGGTTTTTCCCGAAACAATTATATTTTTTAAGCGGGATTTTTTACCTGTTCCCTTTGCACCGTTCACCACATCGCGCAAGGCCTCTCGAACCTGTTCCAAATGATCAGGATTTACCCCAATTTGACCCGTAATTTCCGGGTGAAATTCCTTCTGAGTCTGCCTTTCAGGGTCCTCAATACGCTTGACCAGATAAGGTTTAAGCAAAATGCCACCATTAGCCACAGCGGCCATCATAATTGCCTGCTGTATAGGGGTCACCAAGTTATAACCTTGACCAATTGATGCAGAAATGGTTTCACCTAACTGCCAGGGTTCTTTTTTGTTTAGCAACTTCCACTGGGTGGTAGGAACTAATCCATTTTTCTCGCGGCTCAAACCCAGGCGGGTTGGACTCCCCAGCCCAAAACGTTTTGCATATTTCGCGATGGTATTAATACCCAACCGATGTCCAATCGTATAAAAATAAACATCGCAGGACTGCACGAGCGCATCGTGCAAATTCACCGCACCATGCCCTGATTTTTTCCAGCACCTGTACCGCCCTCTTCCCAACTTAAAATATCCGGGGCAATAGATAGATGTATCCGGTTTAATCACTCCTTCTTCAAGGCCTGCAAGTGCTGTAATAATTTTATAGGTAGAACCAGGAGGGTATTGACCATGAATAGACCTGTTCTGCAAAGGGTGCCACTCATCCGTCACCAAATCATTCCAACTTTTGGGAGAGATTCCTGCGGCAAACTTATTGGGGTCAAATGAGGGTTTGCTGACTATTGCAATAATTTCTCCTGTCTGCACTTTCATGACCACTGCCGAACCATTCATATTCTGTTCCGCAGTTGCGGTCATTATTTTTTCCAACTCCTCTTGTATCCTTACGTCCAGAGTAAGGATGAGATTGTTTCCGCTTTCTGGAGGTAGTTTTCGTAATGTTTTAAGTTCCCGGCCGGAAACATCCACCTCAACCTCTTTATATCCTTTCTCGCCACGCAAAAGAGATTCATATATATTTTCCAGACCATTTTTACCAACAAAGTCCCCTTGCTTATAAGTTGGGTCTTTAACGTTTTCCAACCTTGCTTTAGATATCTCCCCCAAGTAACCCAGTGTGTGCGAAGCTAAATCATTGAACACATAATTTCTTAATGGCTCAGCCTTGATATGAATTCCGGCAAGGCTCATATTATTCTCTTCTACAAAAGCCACCTCTTCTCGAGTGATATCCCCTTTTATTAAAACTTCATTGAAAGATTTGGTCCGAGCCATTTCCTTCTTCAACTTTTTTCGATTAATGGGAATTCTTTGAGAAAGTTTATCCAAGGAAGATTCCAGATCCTGAGTATCTTCTGGAGTTAAATACAAATTGAAAGCAGGCCGAATGCTGACTAGAGTCTCACCATTACGGTCTTTGATCATCCCCCGGTTCGCAGGCAGGGTCACCATTCGAACCCGGTTATTTTCTGATAGTCCTGTCAGGTATTGCCATTTTAAAATCTGCAAATACCAGATCCGCATCCATAGGCAAAGGAAAGAAACCACAGTGAGGATGGCGAAGATACGTATCTTCTTTTTTATTGCATCATTGGTTTCCGTTCCATGGCGAAACAAGATCAATTTGTTGTCCTCATATGCAAGCCAGTTTTTTTCGATTGCAACCAGCTATCAATTTTATCCAACACCATAAACACTAATGGGCCTATCAAACCATTATAAATACTGTAAACGGGTAATGACTGGTACAAAAAGCTCGAGGCAATCTCCCCTTTCAGGATAGTTCCCATAGAGAAATAAAACACAAGTCCATCAAAAACCGAGGAAAGGATAAGGAATATCCCTACCGGAATCATGCCTTCAACAAAAAATTTATCTTTGAGTGTAGAAAAAAAATAACCAATCAGTCCTTTTGAGAGCGTGTTCACCCCCAACAATCCTCCAGAAAGACTATCCTGGATAAGCCCCATAGTAATTCCGGCTCCGATTCCTGCTGTTCGAGAATGTCGAACCGCACAATATACCACCCAAATCAAGACTAAGTCCGGGATAACACCGCCAAAGGAAAACAGTTCCAGCCAAGTAGTTTGGGCTGAAAACAAAAAAACTATGATGAGTGCCTGAGCATAAAAATACATAAATAAACCTACGAAAGAAGAACAAGAACCTCTTCCAGGCGCGATAAGTCTGAACTAGGGACCAATGTAATATCCTGAAACAGGCCCTGTTTTTTCTTGATAACCTGTGAGACCTTTCCGATGATCAAACCTTTTGGGAAAATGCCCCCCAACCCCGAAGAAAGCACTTTATCCCCTACCTTGACATCAGCAGTGTTAGGAACAAATTTCAAATGACACTCATCATCACCCCCACCGACAACCACTCCGGAAATACGGCTTTCCTGAAATAGGGCATCCACTGCACTACGCCCATCAATAATCAAAAGCACTTTAGAAGTATTGAGGCCTGCGTGAATTATCTGACCAATCACTCCAGCATCGGTAACCACGGCAAGGTGATCGCGTATTCCGTGCTGCGTCCCCTTGTTAATTATTATAACCTTTGACCATTGCGTAGCACCCTTACCGATAACGGAAGCCACCACAGCCTTCTTCTCCCAATCGTCCTCATAAGCCATGAGTTTTGCGAGGCGTTTTTGGCTGGCGATACGTTCAATGAGCTTATTCTTTTCATTGATCAACCGTTGTACTTCCAGGTTTAGTTGATCATTTTCTCTTGCCACATCAACAAGAAAAAAATAATGATTTATGCCGTCTGAAATAGATTGGAGGGTTTGGGTGAAAAAATTCTGGAAAGGGGAAAGAATGACTCCTGCCACGGAGTCCAGAAAATGGGTGCCTTTTTCCTGTTTGGCGCTGAGCGTCATCAATGCCAAAGAAAACAGCAGAATGGCGAATACTAAAATTAATTTATGTTTATTTTTAATTCCCTTATTGGGCACCGCTAGAGAGCAACCTTTCTCAGCAGTTTGGGATCACTCAAAACTTTTCCCGCACCCAAAGCCACTGCGGAAAGAGGATCGACAGCAAGGGTTATCGGCAGGCCGGTTGCTTCCTTAAGGAGAGTATCCAACCCCTTAATCAGCGACCCCCCTCCGGCAACCACCACCCCTTTATCCACTATATCCGCGGCGAGTTCGGGGGGGGTCCGTTCTAAAGCAATCTTTACCGCTTCGACAATAGTACCAAAGGTTTCGGTTAAGGCTTCTCGCACTTCTTCATCCGAGATAAGCAGGGTTTTTGGAATTCCGGCAACAAGATCTCTACCCTTAACCTCCATGGTCATTCTTTTCTTTAAGGGATAGGCAGAACCAATTTGAATTTTAACTTCCTCAGCAGTCCGTTCCCCGATCAAAAGGTTGTACTTCTTTTTGACATAATTAACGATGGCTTCATCCATTTCATCCCCGGCAATACGAACCGACCGGCTAAATACAATCCCTGACATGGAAATAATGGCTACTTCTGTAGTCCCTCCACCAATGTCAATGATCATGTTTCCAGTGGGCTCCTGTACGGGAAGATCCACACCAATAGCCGCCGCCATCGGTTCCTCAATCAGAAAAACTTCACGAGCACCTGCAGATTCAGCAGAGTCCCGCACCGCCCTTTTTTCTACCTGAGTAATTCCTGAGGGAACGGCTATAACCACTCGCGGTCGCACTAATGTTTTGCGATTATTATGTACCTTGCGGATAAAATGACTGATCATCTTTTCAGTAACTTCAAAATGGGCAATCACCCCATCTTTCATCGGACGAATTGCAGTGATGCTTCCGGGAGCGCGTCCCAGCATTTGTTTGGCCTCTTCACCAACAGCCTGTACCTCTTTGGTATGGGTATTAATTGCCACAACCGAGGGTTCACGCAAAACAATTCCCTGCCCCTTTACGTTTACCAGAGTATTAGCAGTCCCCAAATCAATGGCCAAATCGTTGGAGAACAAATCCCAAAAATAATTAAACACCCAAACCCTCTATATATTTTCAAAAATTTACGTAACTACTTGTTTTTTCTCAACTTTCTTTATAGCAAGGGGGAGTTAAAAATGCAAGATAAATCCCGACAAGCCACCCCCACTCCTACTCTGGCATGCCCTATGCCATCAAGAAAACAAAGTGTACTTGGTGGTCTCCCTAACCACTCATTATTAAGGACTTGCGATTACCTTTCGCGTTTTATAGTATAGGTGCCTTCATTTAACCGGAAACCGAGAGAAACATTTATGCTGAGCACGATTCGAGAACACGCTGATTCCTGGATGATTAAAGCCATCCTTTGGCTAATTATCCTGGCTTTTATAGGAACCATTTTTTATTCATGGGGAATGGGGGGTTCTTCGGGAACGGGTGGCGGAGCCATAGCAACTGTTGAGGGAGAAAAAATTTATCAGCAGGAGTACGAACGCACCTTTAATAATCTAGTGGATTTTTATCGGCAACAATTCAGAAATCAGTTTTCTGACGATATGATCAAGAAGCTCGATTTGAAAACCCAGGCTCTTGAAGCTTTAATCCAGAAAAAATTATTGCTGATGGCCGCCCAGGAACAAAACCTGAAAGTCAGCGATGCAGAACTGATCTCTCATATCAAAGAGTTACCCGTATTCCAAAAAGACAACAAGTTCAATGATAAAACGTATCGCGACTATCTCCAATTCCAGCGGATTACTCCCGGAGAATTTGAAGATAATCAGCGCCAAGCCTTGCTTCTGGATAAATTAGAAAAATTGTTTCGAACAAATACCAAAGTTTTACCCAGCGAAATTCGTGAAGCTTTCAACAATACAGAGGACAAAGCCAAAATTGATTATGTGCGGTTTAATAATGATCACTTTCAAGTCGAAAAAAGTTTTACTGATCAGGAACTCAATGATTTCTTTAAAGCCAACGACAAACTGTTCGAGATACCACCACAAATCCAGGTTGAATATGTAAAAGTTGAACCTAAGATATATCTCGAACAAATCGAACCCCGAGAGGAAGATATACAAGATTATTACCAATCCAAGATTGCTGATTTTCGCGTTAAGAAGACATACCGAGCAAGCCATATCCTCATCCATACAAAGCAATCGGAGATTGAAGGAGATTCATCTCCCGAAGAAAAACAAAAGCAAGCTGAAGCAAAAGCAAAAGTTCTTGCCACTGAGCTTCGTGGAAAAATCATGGCCGGTGCCGATTTTGGGGAAACAGCTAAAAAACATTCCGATGACCCCGGGTCCGGGCAACAGGGAGGAAGCCTTGGGGAATTCCCTAAGGGGACCATGGTCTCTGCCTTCGAAAAGGCTCTCGACAAATTGGAAGTCAATGAAATCAGCAAACCCGTATTAACTCCCTTTGGTTACCACATCATCAAATTAGAGGGTCGAGAAGAGGAAAAGATCAAGCCTCTGGAGGCCGTACGAGAAGAAGTGATCCAATCCCTGAAAGAAATCAAGGCTCGTCAAAGGGTTAGAAGAACCGCAAAACATATCCATCAGGAAGCAGAAAAGAGCAGTGACCTGAAATCGGCCGCAGATAAGAATCAAATTCAAACAAGCACCACCCGTTTTTTCTCAAGGGAAAACCACACTCTGCCAGAAATTGGAAGTCAGCCCCAATTCTTTACTACTGCGTTTAGTCTGGAAGAGAACAAAATAAGTCAAACTGTAAACACACCTGAAGCCTCTTTCATTTTAAAAGTCACGGGTAAAAAGGAGGCTTATATTCCAGAATTAAAAGAAGTCAAAGACAAGGTTTTAGCGGCGCTGACTGAGCGGGTAAACCAGGAACACACTTTATCAAAATTCAAAGAACTGGAACAAAAACTTTCGCAAGAAAAGAATCTGGAAAAAATGATTCAAGGACTGGACTTGAGTATCCGGCATACACCTTCCTTTAGCAGGGAGGACTCCATTCCAGGAATTGGAAATATTAAAGAAATAAAGGAACAAGCTTTCACGATGAACCTGGAAGACACTTCCTCTGCGAAAGTGAGAAACCGTTTCTACCTTTTCAAGTTAGTGGAAAAAGAGGCGGCAGGGGAACCTGACAAAGAACAAGTCAAAATAATAATCCAACAGATCAAACAGAAAAAAAGCAGTCAAACATTTCAAGAGTGGGTGGAAAACATGAAAGCCCGCGCAGAAGTCATGATTGACAAAACTCTACTGTAACATCAGGTTTGCAAGGTTTTCTTATACAACCGGTGAATTGCCAGAATTTTTTTTGTCAATGACTCCATATCATCAGCAATAACACGAATCATCTCTTCCTTTCGTATTCCTCCCAGATCATAAATAATATCTGGAACCGAACCATATTCCATAAGTGCATTTTGAGTTCCCCACTCCAAGGATGACCCTTCCCGCACCCTTATTTTTTTAGGCTCATCAGCTCTATCAAAAGAAGAAATTTTATACCGCAGGCGATGACAAATCTTTAATAACGCATCGGTATATTTGATATTCATGACTGCACGTTTTTCGGAATCCCAGCGCATAGTCGTTAACACAATGTTTGCGACATGCCTGGAGCCACCGAACTCAGGTTCGGCACCGGTGAAAATATCATCTCCATTTTTTATGATTCGGCCGGGAATAGCAAGAACATCTCCATGATTTTTCGCATTACGTAGAGCCAACCCGATATTAGTTTGAACTTCCGGAATTAATTGTCCGATTCTTTCTTCCCTGAATATCTGAATGGCCCGATTCATTTCCTCCCTTGCATGGGCTTTCTCCCCTTCTCGATAAAGCATCGCTAAGGGTTCGACACTCGCCTTGCCCTTACCAGAGACTACTTCTCCAAGAATGGCCTTACCAATAAAATCCTTCGCCGCTTTTACTGCCGGCAAAGTCTGCCAACCTAAAGCAAGTCCGGCAGTAATGGCTGATGAAAAAACACAACCTGTTCCATGCGGATCCGAGTTCGATAAACGCTCCGAACTTAAAACTTCCATACCGGTACTATCCATAAAAAGATCCTCCGGTTTTCCCTTCAAATGTCCTCCGGTTAACACTACCGCCCGCACTCCTGTCTTAAGTATTTCTCGCGCCGCACGTTTCCTATCAGCAGGTTGGCGTATTTTTATTCCCGATAATATTTCTGCCTCTTTAATATTTGGAGTTACCAGATGAGCCAAAGGGAGTAAGCGCTTTTTCATCATCTCAACCCCAGATTGGGTAAGTAGCTTTTTACCGGAAGTAGAAAAAATGACAGGATCAACGACCAGTTTTTTAATCTTGTAACGCTTGAGCAAGGCGGCTACCCGGTTGACAATATGCTCATTGCCTAACATGCCTGTTTTAACTGCCTGGCATTTATCGTCCTCCAGTATGGATTTAAGCTGGCTTTCCACTACGCTTACCGGCAAATCATCGACAGCTTGGACTCCCAGGGTATTCTGCGAGGTGACGGAGGTTATCACCGTTTTACCAAATACCCCCAAAACAGAAAAAGTTTTAAGATCGGCTTGTATTCCCGCCCCTCCTCCGGAATCCGACCCGGCGATCGTTAAAGCTACTGAAATTCTATCAGACATAAAATAATCTCATTAAAGTAAAAAAAAGGAGGGTTTAATGTAACAGACCGCCTTGAAACCTGGCAATAAAATATTAACCGCTGAAAATTTCTTCAGGCAACGGTAACAGATTTGGCAAGAGATCGAGGTTTATCGATATTACGCTTCAGGGAGGTAGCAGTAAAATATGCAAACAACTGGCCAATGACCAGTTGAACAAGAGGAGCCGTCAGAGGGGGCACATTAGGCAAGATAAGCTCTTCACTATAAAGATCCTGGTTTTTTCCTTGTTGAGTGAAATGAATTCCCAAAACAAAACCTGACCGGGCGCGAATTTCTTCTATGCTGTGCAGAGTAGATTCGTAAAGCGCTTTATCTTCAGGAGGAGGAACAAATACTATCGAAAAAACATCATCATCAATCATAGCCAGTGTCCCGTGCTTTAAAAATCCACCCGGCATGCCTTCGGCATGAATGTAAGCAACCTCTTTCATTTTTAAAGCCGACTCCAAAGCAATGGGGTAGTAAACCCCACGCCCCAAATAGAGCCAATTGCGGCTCTTCGAATATTTACTGGCAAGGCGGTGAATAAAGCCGGATCGCTCATTCAAAATTCCCTGAATAATTTCAGGAAGCTCTTGCAAAGCTTTCAGATGCAGGTTGTAGGTTTTGCGGGTGATTACTTTCTTTTTTAATGCAAGCTTCATAGCCACTAGGGTTAGTATCACCATTTGCGACATTGCGGCCTTGGTGCTGATCACGCAGATTTCAGGTCCCGACCCTTGCAAAACAACTTTGTCTACCAGCCGGGCAATAGAAGAACCCATGACATTGACAACTGCCGCCGTTCGGGCGCCCTTGGCTTTGGCATGCTTCAATGCAGACAAGGTGTCAAATGTCTCACCCGACTGCGAAGCAGAAAACACCAGAGACTGTTTATTTACGTTGGCCAATGCCATAAATTCATCAGAACTGATCGAGGGAAAAAATTCTTGTGCCAATTGCGAAAATACATACTTGGCATATTTTGCTACATAAAAGGTCGTGCCCACGCCAAGCAAATAGGAGTTCCGCGATTTTGCAAATAAATCAACAACTGCATCTAATCCTGAAGGCTCCAAATCCAGTGCATTGGAGATGGTTTGGGGCTGTTCATAGATTTCTTTAAGCATATAATGTGGATAGCCACCCTTTTTGGAAGTCTCGCTGTCCCATTCAATTTTAATAATGGGCTTGGAAATTTCCTCTTTACTCAGTAGATTTTTTACAACATAGGTATCCCGAGATAGAATGGCGTACTCTCCATCATCCAGGATAACAGCATTTTTTGTATGGTCGATAAATGCATTAAAATCCGACCCCACAAACTTAATTTCATCACCAATTCCCAACATCAGAGGGGATTCCCTTTTTGCGCAAAATATTTGCTCTGGAAGGTAAGAGGTAATAAAAGCTAATGCAAAGGTTCCTTCAATAAGGTTGAGCACCTTAATCAAGGCTTTTTCCACATTGCGACTACGGCTATAGAACTTTTCAAGAAGATGGGAAAGAATTTCGGTATCCGTGTCAGAAGAAAACTTGAAACCTTCCTTTTGTAATTGATCCCTCAAGGGTCGATAATTGGAAATAATTCCATTATGAACCACTGCAAAATTACCATCGGAAGAAGTAAACGGATGAGTATTTTCCCGCGTCACTTTTCCATGAGTTGCCCAGCGCGTATGGGCAATTCCTATCTTGCTTTTCAATTGCAGGACATTGTGTTTGCGATAAAACTCTTCCACTCCGCCAATATCTTTTTTGATGAGAAGACGAGTTTTATTCATCAAGGCCACGCCACAAGAGTCGTAACCTCGGTATTCTAAATTCCTGATTCCCTCAAAAAGAAGTTCGGATATATTCTTCAATCCGACAGCACCACTAATTCCACACATATATTTCCTGTTATTTTTGATTCACGGTATAGCAAGCAGGAAGGATTTTCCCAGGCGCAACAACCGTGCCGGGTTGAAGGGTATTCCCCGCACCCACAACAACACCATCCCCCAAAAAAGCACCGAGTTTTGTCAATCCTGTCTCTATTTTGCGTTTTCCATTTTTTACAGAAATAGGTTTCCAGTCAACAGTTCGGTTAACTGTCATACACCCTGCCCCCATATCCACATTTTCGCCCAGCACACTGTCTCCCACAAAAGAGAGTCGGCCAATTTGGGAATTGTCCATTACTACACAATTTTTTAATTCCACACCACTTCCCACTGAACATTTTTTTCCAACAGAAGTATAGCTCCGGATAAGGGAATTGTTGCCAATATAGCTTCCCTCCCCTATGCAACAAGGGCCTTCCAGAACAGCACCCGATTTAATAATCGCCCCGGCCTCAATGCGCACAATTCCTTGCAGAGTAACGTTAGCTTCCAGCACTGCATTCTTGGCGATGGAAGATTCCTGCCAGGAGTCCATGATCATCTTATTCGCTGTTAAAATTTCCCAGGGATAAACCACATCCAACCATTCATCCTCCCACATGGAAGCACGCAGTCCTTCACCTGCCACCACTTTCTTCAATGCTTTCTCCATGGATTTACCTGAAGATTCGAGCAACTTGAAAAAAGACGCCGGCAATACAAATACCCCAGACAAGACATAATTCCCAAGATTGTTTCCCTTGGGCTTTTCGATAATTTTTGTGATTTCCATCCGTGCATTCAGGAACACATTGCCAAACATCTGATTAGAGGGAGGGAGGCAAATAGAAGCAACGGGACATTTGAAAGAATGAAAAGATTGCTGAACTTTGCTGAAAATATTTTCTGCCGTCAAGGTATCCCCGTATAAAAGCAGGAAATATTCACCGGGGGAGATTTTATTTTTAACCTGCATCACCGCATCACCAATACCAAGCTTGCGTTTTTGCTCTACATAATGCAGGTTTAATCCATTATGAGACTGTTCCTGAAGCCGTTCGATTAACTTTTCCTGTTTATGACCCACCACCACAAAGATATCGTTAATGCCGGCATTTTTGAGCAAACTAAAAGTGTTGTCCAGCAGAGTTCGTCCCGCAATCCCAATCATGGAGATAGGTCGGGTTTCTGAAAAAGGACTAATATGGGTGCCTTCACCTGCGGCAAGGATTATAGCTTTCATTTGAGCAAATCCTGATTAGGAAGGAAATAGTTAGCTATGCGTGATGGTCCTTGAGAAGTCGTTCAGCCCGGCTCAAATCATCCGGGGAATTGATACCCAGTATCTCATCTGCGTCTGTGGTCTGAATTGCCTGAACAGAATATTCGTTTCGCACCAGACATTTTATTGTATCGGTTAAATAATATTCTTTCTGAGCATTATCAGCGCCAATATGCTCTAAGGCCTTAAAAAACAACCTATTGTCAAAACAATATACTCCGGAGTTGAATTCGTCAACTTTTTTCTCAGCTTCCGAAGCGTCTTTCAGTTCTACAATTTTTAATATGGTCCCATCTTCGTCACGAATGATCCTGCCAAAATCATGTCTCTCACTACTTTTCAAGGTTAAAAGCGTGCATTTTGCTCCATTATATTTATGCTCATCAAGCAAACGTCCCAGAGTATCCAGCCGAATCAATGGCATATCTCCACATAAAACCACTAACCGTCCTTCAAAGTTTTCCAGCTTCGATTTGACCTGTTGGGCGGCGTGGCCAGTACCCAACTGCTCACTCTGAATCACGAACTCCAAACCTCGATCCGCAAAGGCTTCTTTGACCTGATCGGCCTGATGGCCTACTACTACTATAGTCCGAGTGGGATTTAATTTAGAAGAAAGATCAAGCACATAGTCCAGAAGGGGACGGCCAGCTAAGGGAATGAGAACTTTTGCAAGGGGGGATTTCATGCGGGTGCCTTTACCCGCCGCTAATACGAGGACCGCTAAGTCTTGATTTTGCATTCAATTTTATATTCGGCAATTTTTTTTCTTAATGTGTTGCGATTGATTCCTAAAATATTTGCGGCCTTGGTCTGGTTGCCGTTGGTTTCCTTTAAAACAATTTCAACCAGCGGTTTTTCAATTCCTCCCATGATCAACTCATGCAGATGCCCGTTGTTTCTCTCATCCATCGCGCCGACATATTGCCGGATGGATTTGTCTAACCATTTTTCCAGAAAAGTTGTAACTTGTTTTTGGGTTTTTTGCATAGCAGGAGGATTCATTACAGCCCTGAGTTCAATTACGGTGACGTCCTCCCCAGGGTCTTATATGGCTTGAATGCGAGGATATTATCAGACTCACCCCGAGTGGTCAAGCCTGGACTTGCAGGCTTTTGTAAACCATGCAATTACAAGTTGATTCCACTCCAACGCTTGGTCTAAGATGAAATAATATTATCCATAACCTTTTAACCATTGCTTTCTACTCCATGAGAATTGCCTGCATTACCTTGGGATGCCGAACTAACCAGCACGACACAGCAGAAATGCAGACCCTGCTTGAGCAGGAAGGCTTTTCTATCGTCAACGGCAAAGAAAAAGCCGATGCCTATGTCATCAATACCTGTACGGTGACACAACGCAGTGATACCAGTTCCCGTCTTGCGGTTAAAAAATCCCTGGCCATCAACCCCGATGCTCTGGTTGTATTCACAGGATGCTACGCACAGTTGAACCCGGAAGAGGCCTCGCAAATCCACGGGCTCGACGTTGTACTTGGCAATGCCGACAAACTGGAAATTGCTAACCTTATAAAAAAGAAACTGTTAAACCCTGGCCAGCCGTGGGAAAAAGAAGAATCCACCGAAATCATCATGTCCGACATCCATAGAAAACGGATATTCAGGACCATCCCGGTGCAGAATTTTCAAGGCATGACCAAAGCCTTCATCAAAGTCCAAACAGGCTGTGACGAGAGGTGTTCTTTCTGCACAGTTGTCAAAGCGCGTGGCAAGTCAGTCAGCGATACGCGGGAAAACATTCTTCAAAATGTAGAACAGGCTATTGCTTCCGGGTTTAAGGAAATCACCCTCACCGGCATCAATCTGGGTACCTGGGGAATGGAGCGAAACGAAACTTTTTCCTCTCTGGTTTATGATATCGTTGAACTTTCAGGAGATTTTCGAGTTCGGTTGAGTTCAATCAACCCCATGGAAATTGATAACGATCTCATACAGATGATGGCAGAAACTGAGAAGTTATGTTCACACCTTCACATTCCATTACAAAGCGGTGACGATAACATCTTAAAAGCCATGCGCAGAAATTATAACCGCCGCCAATACCTCGATGTAGTTCAAAGAGCTATCACCGCCATTCCCGGGTTGGGACTTGGGGCAGATGTTATCGTTGGCTTTCCCGGCGAAACCGAAGAAGCGTTCGAAAATACCCGCAGTCTGATAGAGCAATTTCCATTTTCCTATCTGCATGTATTTTCCTACTCACCACGCCGAGGTACTGAGGCCCACCAGATCAAAGACAGTGTCCCGGGAAATATCAAGAAACAAAGAAATCAGATATTGACACAACTGGTCCATCAAAAAGCATTGAAATATCGTGAACAATTTATAGATCAATCCGAAACCGTCCTCATTGAAAATCAACGAGACACGAAATCCGGATGGCTTAAAGGCCATACCAGTAATTATATTCCGGTCATTCTGGAAGGTTCTGACTCATTAAAAAATAGCCTGGTTCCCGTCACCCTACAGAATATTTCCGAAAAACAGGTCACAGGATGCGTCCAGTAATCACCCTCACGACAGATTTTGGTTTAGATGATCCCTTTGTAGGCATCATGAAAGGGGTCATTCTCAATATTGTGCCCGATGCCCAAATCGTTGACATCACCCACAATGTCGAACCGCAGAATATAGCTCAAGCCGCATTAATTCTTAATGCTACCTATCCCTGGTTCCCGAGAAAAACCGTCCATGTGGTAGTGGTGGACCCAGGTGTAGGGGGCACAACAAAAGCTTCTTCAATGAAAAAAGGAGGTCCCGGCCCTGTGATACGAAGAGCAATGGTGGTCCAGTCAAAGTTCCAGACTTTTGTTGGACCCGATAACGGTGTACTCACTCCTGCCCTCTACTCCGATAGCAAGGCTTATGAGATCACCAACAAAAAATATACCCTGGCAAACGTTTCCAATACGTTTCATGGGCGAGATGTGTTTGCTCCCTGCGCAGGCTGGATCGCAAGCGGAATTGCGCATTCCAAAATGGGACCCCGAGTCTTGAAACCTGTCCTTATGGATTTCCCGCAACCTCAGTTGAAAGGGACAACCCTCAAAGGAGAAATTGTATATTCTGACCGCTTCGGCAACCTTATCACCAATATTTCTGCCGAATTAATCAACGAAACTTTCCTTTCTTCCGATACAATAAAAATTCAGGTCGGAAAACATCGCATTGATGGATTCGTCACCGGTTATTACCAAATGAAATCCGGCCAGCCTGGAGCCATCATCAATAGCTGGGACCAGTTGGAAATCTTCTATCGTGAAGACAGTGCCCAAAAAAAATTGAAAGCCCGAGTCGGACAAGCCGTAAGCCTGAAAGCCAACTAAAGTATTTTCAAAACACCCATTTACCCGGTTATCGATCGTGAGTGAAATTAAAATTGTCTGCCAGAATAAAAAGGCAAGACATAACTATTCCATTGAAGATACCCTGGAGGCCGGGCTGGTTTTGAAGGGCACAGAGGTTAAGTCTCTTAGAAATGGGAAGGCCAATTTGGTCGATAGTTACGCCATCATTGATGGCGAAGAAGCATGGTTGCTCCATTTCCATATCGATGCCTACAGTCCGGCGACACAGTTCAACCATCACCCTATGCGAAAGCGCAAACTACTTTTACATAAGAAAGAAATCAACAAACTCATCGGAAAGACGCAGGAAAAAGGATGCACTTTGGTTCCACTGAAAGTTTTTTTCAAGAACGGGAAGGCAAAAATAGATATTGGCATTGCCAAAGCAAAAAAACTCTACGACAAACGTGCCGCGCTCAAAAAACACGAGGCCGACCGTGAAATCGACCGGGCCATGAAGTCCCGAAACCGTTAAGCACAAATTATTGAATAGGTATTTACAATGGAAAAGGTGATCGGAAAAATATTACAGGGCTATCAACCGGCCTGTGTGGTCATGGCCGCTAATGAGTTGAAACTGTTTGACCAACTCAAGCAACCGGCAACAGCAAAGCAAGTTGCGGACACCCTGAGTTTGGACCCGGAAGCGACCGAACGTTTGCTCAATGCTCTCACTTCATTAGAAATTATTTCCAAAGAAAATCAAGCCTACCAGTTACCCCATGAAGCCCACGAATTTCTAATATCCGGCGGAAGCCACTCTCTCCAGCAATGGATTCAGCTCTCGGCCGATCTCTACCCCGTTTGGGGTCAGCTTTCCTCATTTATAAAATCCGGCATTCTCATCGAAAGCATCATGGAAATGCTTGGCGGAGACCCCCATAAAATGCGAGCATTCACGGACGCCATGCATGATAAAGCGCTTAAAGCGACATGGATGATTGCGCGTGAAATTCCTATAGGGGATGCAAAAACTATGCTGGATATTGGAGGGGGACCAGGAACCTATTCACTGGAATGGTGCAAATTACACAGTCATCTCAAAGCAACTGTATTCGACATTGCTCCGGTTCTCGAAGTAGCAAAAAACTATATCGAATCTTATGGGTTGCAGGATCGGGTGGACACCCAACCGGGAGATTTCCATAAAGATGATTTAGGCAACAGTCAATACGACCTGGTTCTCATGGCCAATATTTTACACATGTATGATGCCGACATGAGTAAGGCCCTGGTCACCAAAGCTGTAAAAGCAGTGAAACCGGGGGGCCGTATCATCATCCACGGATTCTGCACGGATGAAGACCAGACTGGCCCTATAGACGACACGTTATTTAGCCTCAATATTGGCATGTTGACCGAAGGAGGACGGGCACATCCCGTTCAGGAAAAAATTGACTGGCTTAAGGGAGCCGGAGTTTCCGATATCCACCATTTCAGGGTCGATGCCATCCCTACCGGAGTCGTTACCGGGCGGAGAGCCTCCGCTGGCAAATAGCAAAGCTTTTTCCAACAGAGTTATCTCGGCTTAAGATAGCCTGGCCCTATTTCTGCGTGGCCCGGTAGACCACCAACACCACCCCGGTAACAGCAATCGCGCCTCCAAAATATCCGAATGACCCAACTGGGTCTGCTTGCAGTCCGGCGAAACCCATCTCAGGAAGAATTTTCATTCCCAAAAGGGTAATCAACGGATTAAGGCTAATGATGACACTGATTAGAGCTAGCGGTATATATTTGACTGCTTCGGCGAGAGCCCCATAAGCAAGTAGCGTATTGACAGCACAGAATATCAGAGACAACCAGGGGATGGTCCCAGCGCTGGTAAAATCTTCCCACTCGACTCCACCTATTAAGGTGAACGAAGCAACACCATAAACCAGCAGGTTTAAAGATTGTGCTCCATAATGCCGACTGAGAAATTTTTGCGACACCATATACCCCACCCAAATCATGGCGGCAAGGATGATTAAAAAATTTGCGTAATAATATTCGCCTGCATTCTGAATCCGGCTTTGCTGATCATGAAAAAACAGGAACAGTCCACTGCCCGCAACAACCATCCCAAAAACCTGCCGCAGGGTCAGGCGCTCCTTGAAAACAAAAACTCCCACCAACACCAGAAATACGGAGGCGGTCTGTATAAGGACTGCCATATTGGAAGGGCCGCTCAAGTCCACACCCATCGTCACCCAATAATAGTTGGCTGAAAGACAGGCCCCTCCCACGATCCCCATCCATGGAGGTTTGCGAAGAATATTCAGCGGTTCATGGTTTTTCCATTGCAGGATGACTGCCAGCATCAAGAAAGCAAAGAGGAACCGGAACCAGGAAATGGTTCCCGCATGAAAACCCTGCAAAGTTATTTTAAGAAAAATAGGAAGTACACCCCAAAGCAAAGCGGTGACTATGGATAGCAGAATGCCACGAAGGTAATACCCTTTAGCCACTGGGCGTGGGGCCAGAGCGCACGTGATAATCTTCCTCAGCTTTCATGCCCCGAAGGGGTAATAGCTTTATCTGGCAATAAGAACTATCGGGGGCTTGATGAGTCATTGCTATCTGCCACCGGCGGCTCGCCGGGCCTAGTGAAGTTGGGAAAAATTTTTCAGCACCGTGAGGCCCAGACGCTGGCTTTTTTCTGGGTGAAACTGGAAAGCATGAACGTTTTCAAAATGGATTCCTGAGGCGAAATCGATTCCGTAATTCGTGGTGGTCGCAATGACCGTTGGGTCCTGCGGAACAACATAATACGAATGTACAAAGTAAAAATAGGACTCATCAGCAACCGATTCAAATAATGGATTACCCGGGGCAACTCGCACTCTGTTCCATCCCATATGCGGTATTTTTAACGGTTCACCCGATTCCGACTTGAGTTGGGCATCTTTGAATCCCACAACTTTTCCAGAGAGTATGCCGAGTCCTTCTACTTCGCCGAATTCTTCAGCCTGACTAAACAGGAGTTGCAGTCCAAGGCATATTCCCAGAAAAGGCTTGCCACTTTTGACCGATTTGTGCACCGTATCAATAAGATCCAGGTTCTCCAGGTTCACCATACATTCTTTGAAAGCTCCAACCCCCGGAAGCACTACGGAATTTGCTGAAAGAATTTTATTGGAATCGCTGGTGACAATTGCCTCGGCACCCACAGCCTCAAAAGCTTTTTGCACGGAACGGAGGTTACCCATTCCGTAATCAATGATAGCGATCAACTAAAGAGTCCCTTTGGTGGAGGGAACATCTGCGGAACGGGAATCCAACGAGCAAGCGGAGTCTAAAGCGCGGGCAAAAGATTTAAATAATGCTTCCGTTATATGGTGAAGGTTATTCCAGTATGGAGAGTTGAAGTGCAGGGTCATACCGCTGTTAGCAGAAAAAGCCTGAAAAAATTCTTGAACCAATTCGACATCAAACTCGCCAAGCTTGGCTTTAGGAAGATCCAGATTAAACACAAAGAAAGCTCGACCGCTTATATCAATGATGCATTGGGCCAAAGCCTCATTCAAAGGCACATTAGCTTCAGCGAAACGTCGAATACCTTTTTTATCCCCCAACGCTTCCTTGAAAGCCTGCCCCACAGCTATGCCAACATCTTCAACCGTGTGGTGAAAGTCTATGTGAGTGTCGCCCTTGGCCTTGACTGTAAGATCAAAATAACCGTGCCGGGCCAATTGCGAAAGCATATGATCCAAAAATGGGACAGGGGTCTGGATATCCTGAATCCCGGTTCCATCCAGATTCACCCTTACTTCAATTTGAGTTTCGCTGGTAGAGCGATTGACGTGGGAGGTTCTAGCCATTCAGAGGTTCTTTTACCTTTATCTTTTCTTTATTTCCATTTCCGGAATAGGAAGGCTTTTTACCATTCGAGGAATGGGACTTCTTGCCATTACCAACCACCCATTTTTTTCCATTACCAGAAGCCGCCATTTCAGCAACGGATCCATAAAAGGTCATGATGGTTTCAAACATTCCTTCTGGGTCCAGCTTGAGATTTTTACGCTGAAGACTGGGCGAGCCATGCTCAAGAACAATATCACCGAGCCCAATACATTTTACTGGTATATTCACTACTTGTTCCTCTTGCAGTGCTTCCAGAATAGCAGACCCAAAACCACCTTTAAGGGAATGCTCTTCAGTAGTGATCAAGCACCTTGCTTTAAGGGCGTATTTAACAATCAATTCTTTATCCACAGGCTTGGCAAACCTGGCGTTGATAACAGCAACACTGACGCCTTCTTTCTCAAACTTATCTGCTACCTCCTGCGCCCATTCAACCGTATGTCCATAAGCAAAAATGGCGATATCCGTTCCATCTTGGATCACTTCACCCTTACCGATCTCAAGTTCTTTCATTTCAGGATCGAGGGGTATCCCTAAACCAGAACCTCTGGGATAGCGAAGAGCCGCAGGGCCCTGATGGTAAACTGCCGTTTTCAACATATGCCGCATTTCATTTTCATCTTTGGGAGCCATGACCACCATATTTGGCAAAGTACGAAGAAACGCAATGTCGTACAAACCCTGATGCGTCGCGCCATCTTCACCCACAATCCCCGCACGATCCATAGCAAACGTTACAGATAGGTTCATCAGGCAAATATCGTGAACAACCTGATCATATGCTCTCTGCAGAAAAGTAGAGTATATTGCCACAATCGGACGAAAGCCCTCGATCGAGAGCGCTCCGGCAAATGCAACTCCGTGTTGTTCTGCCATGCCCACATCGAAGGTGCGGTCAGGAAACTCTTTGCCAAATTTACTGATTCCCGTCCCATCCGGCATTGCCGCCGTAATGCCGATAAGTTTATCGTCTTCTTTAGCCAAATCAATCATGGCATCGGCAAACACATTGGTATAAGCCGGGTTGGATTTTTTCTTATGGAATTCGCCCGTAGAAATATCGAAAGGTTTAGCACCATGCCAAACATCCGCTTTCTCCTCTGCCTGTTCGTAACCTTTTCCCTTACGAGTTATAACGTGCATCAGGGTAGGACCCTTGAGATCCTTAACGGTGGAAAACGTTTCAATCAACGCGTCAACATCATGGCCATCAATTGGCCCGACATACCGAAAACCCAGGTCTTCGAACAAACGCCCAGGAATGAATACACCTTTTATAGCTTCGTCTATCTTATGCGCATACCGGGTAATTTCTTTTCCAATACCGGGAACAGCCATTAAAAGCTGACCAATCTCCTGTTTAATTTTCAGCATTACCTGCCCGGTCATGATCTTGCTGAGGTGTGCAGACATACCCCCTACATTTGCAGATATTGACATTTCATTGTCGTTAAGCACAACAATCATGTCATTCTGTATATGCCCGGTATGATTGAGTCCTTCAAAAGCCATCCCGGCAGTCAGGGACCCATCCCCAATGACCGCAAGCACATCATTAGTTTCTTTTTTCAGATCCCTCGCCTGGGCAAAAGCCAGGGCCGCAGAAATAGAAGTGCCACCGTGCCCACAATTCCAGTGGTCGTGTTCACTTTCTTCCCGCTTAGTGAACCCACACAACCCATCAGACTGTCGGAGAGTGCTAAACCTGTCTCGTCTACCAGTCAATAACTTATGAACGTATGATTGGTGACCCACATCCCAAACAAACTTGTCCTTTGGACTATCAAAAACATAATGCATCGCCATAGTCAATTCCACCACACCCAGATTGGATGACAGATGCCCACCCGTTTCAGAAATAGTTTCCAGAAGCGTGTCCCGGATTTCCAGCGCAAGAAGTGGTAACTCTTCCACTGAAAGTTTTTTTAAATCCTGAGGGCCATCTATTTGACTTAAGAACTTGCTCATTGGGGGGTCCCAATCAATTAAAATGTTCGTTGCACAAAGAACCGGGCAATCTCTCTAAGAGGGTCCGCCCGATCATCAAATTCTTTTAAACAAGCTATGCTCTCTTCAACCAACTCTTCAGCTTTGCGGCGAGACTCCTCCAAGCCATACAAGGCTGGGTAGGTCGCTTTATCTTTAGTCAGGTCACTGCCAATATCCTTACCCAATTCTTTTTCATCACCCGTGATATCGAGAATGTCATCGATAATCTGAAAGGCAAGCCCAATATGAGCCCCAAACCGGGATAATGAATTTAACTGGCGAGGAGAGGCCCCACTAAGGATACCTCCACACCGGATACAAGCCCTAAATAGAAACCCTGTTTTATAAATATGAATATATTCCAGAGTTTCTGCGTCAATCGGTTTGCCTTCTGACTCAAGGTCAACCACTTGACCCCCTATCATACCTGTAGAGCCAAGCGCATTCGCCATCTCATGAGTAGCATTGAGAAGACGTTCGGGTGGAATGGACTCCATCCCTACAGACCGGGTCATCAGGATAAACGCGTGAGTCAGTAAAGCGTCACCCGCTAAAATGGCAACCGCTTCTCCAAATACTTTATGGTTTGTGGGTTTGCCCCGCCGTAGGTCATCGTTGTCTAAAGCAGGGAGATCATCGTGAATCAAGGTATACGTGTGAATCAACTCGGCGGCCACCGCAAATGGCAGCACCGCTTTTCGGTCTCCCCCTACCGCTTCTGAAGCCGCAATAACCAAAACGGGACGCAACCTCTTGCCCCCGGCAAGGAGACTATAATGCATCGCTCTATGGATGACATCAGGATAGGCCTCCGCCTCCGGCAAAAGACTCAGTATCCCTTCATCGATTATTTTTTTACCTTCAGAAAGGTACTGAGATGCAGACAAACCGTTCAATAAAATCAACAAATAATAATTGTTATCGAAGGTACAGCTTAACCACTTTACTTGATAAAAATCTTAACACAAATTCCCATACAGTCAACTTTATTGTTCGCCGCCCCTCCTCCATGGAAATCCTTAATTTATAAGTTGTTGACGGTGATTTTTTAATGGTGGAAACAACTGGATTCCTGATTAACCCGTCAGCCCCAGATTTATTAATTCAGGGGCAAACTTGATATAAAGTGAACCCATTTCCCATAAGTTTGGGAAAAAAATTTAACCTGCTAAATAAATTTAAGCCCTAGTTGACAATTACTTGTGTTTCTTAGTTTGTTGATTTATCATGATAAATCAATATCATTAAATAAATCAGCTTATTAAGCTCACTTTGAGGCAGGGAAGATACTTAGGTACTCCCCTCCGCCCGATTTCTCACCTTTCTCAATAGGATTGAAGAATGCATAGTCTCACTGTTACTTGGGTCGGTTATGTATCCCTTATCTGTTTTTGTTTGGCCTACACTTTGGTCATATTCGAAGAACAGATCCACATGCGTAAATCTAAACCGGTCATTTTAATCGGTTGTTTTATGTGGGCTCTCATCGGTATCTATGAAGCCCAACATGGGGGTGGACATGCTCACGACCATGTTAAAGAACTGATCGCGGAGATCGGCGAACTGTTCTTCTTTTTACTCGTAGCAATGACTTATATCAATACCCTTGACGAAAGAAATGTTTTCAAAGCTTTAAGATCCTGGTTGTTAAAAAAAGGTCTGGGATTTAAAAAATTATTCTGGGCTACCGGGGGCATTACCTTCATACTGTCACCCTTGGCAGACAACCTGACCAGTGCATTATTGATGTCAACAGTAGCCCTTGCGGTCAGCAATGGCAATGGCCGTTTCATTGTCCCCGCATTTGTCAATATTGTGGTCGCGGCCAATGCTGGGGGAGCATGGAGTCCCTTTGGCGACATCACTACCCTGATGGTCTGGACTTCAGGAAAAGTTCAAACGATGGAATTCTCTTATCTGATACTTCCTTCCATCGTCAACTGGATTATTCCAGCAAGCATCATGTATTTTGCCGTTCCCGATGAGCATCCTGAGGCAGATAAAGAAGAGGTAGAACTCAAACCGGGAGCAAAAGTAATTATTGGGCTTGGCATTTTTACTGTGGCTACCGCAGTATCTTTTCATCAATTCCTCCACCTTCCCCCTTTCCTGGGAATGATGTTCGGACTCGGACTATTGATGATGAAAGGGTTTTATTTAAAACGCTGGGGGGAGAAAAAACATCTTGAGAAAATGGGAATCTCCGAGGAACGAAGAAACCGTCCACGCTTTGACATTTTCACTAAAGTGGAGGGGGTGGAGTTTGACACCCTGCTTTTCTTTTTTGGAGTTCTTACCGCCGTAGGAGCATTGCAATACATTGGCTATCTGGCACTGATCAGTGAGTCCATGTACGGAAACCTGGGTCCCACATATTCAAATATAATTGTTGGTGTGCTTTCTGCCATTGTGGACAACATCCCTGTCATGTATGCGGTCTTAAAAATGAGCCCTGAAATGGGACTCGACCAATGGCTATTGATAACCCTGACCGCAGGGGTCGGGGGCAGTCTGCTCTCCGTGGGTTCAGCGGCTGGTGTTGCAGTTATGGGTGTCGAACGGAAAAACTATAACTTTATGTCGCACTTAAAATGGGCTCCTGTCATTGCGCTGGGTTATGTGGCCAGTATAATTTGCTGGTATTATGTAGTACCGCACTAACTTATTTTCCAGGCGGGGCAAAGCTTTCTGCCCCGCCTTTTTTTATTTTCTTCAATATCCTAAACCTTTCCCCACAACCACTCGCCCAAGAGTGAACACATAAACCTTCCTGGCACCGTTTTGCTTTAAAATCTTTGCGGCCTCATCTACAGTTGCTCCGGTCGTGAACACATCATCCACCAATAAAATATCTTTATCCGAAACATGCTCTGGGCGATTAACCTCAAACGCGCCTTTAATGTTAAGAGTTCTTTCTGCGCGAGTCATCGTTGCCTGCGGACTTGTAGCTTTTACCCTCCGTAACAATCCGCCTTCGAGTGGGAGCTTCAAAATAACAGCAACTTGACGAGCAATGAGAAAAGCTTGGTCAAATCCTCTCTCCTTCATCTTGTTAAAATGTAACGGTATGGGAGAAACCGTAAAACCCTGGTAAAACCCAGGGTTCTCCTGGAAATATTTTTCCAATAAGAGATTCATTTCCGACAGAACCCCTGTTTGTTTACGGTATTTAAAATGATGGATCGTTGTCCGCAAAACGGTGTCATAAAAACCAAGAGATCTCGCCTGATTAAATTTAAAGGGATTCTTCCTGCAATCTCCGCATACAAACTCTTCATGCGGATAATCGTAGGACATATCGGCGGGCACCCCGCACAGAAAGCAAAACGGTTGCTGAATGAATCCGATATCATCTCTGCAAGGAACACATAGGAAATAATCTCCCTCTTGAATTTCGCCGTCACAGGAAATGCATTTCTGCGGAAACACAAAATCCAAAACGTTCCTAAATCCATGAAAAATCCTACCAGCAATATTCCTCTTCAACGATATACGTTTTGAAAACATAGCTCCTCAATATTAAGTCCTCTGACTCAAAAAAATAAATATTAGCGGCCTTCAGAGTCACTCAATATATTTTTTTAACAATCACAAACTTTTCCACTGCCTATGCCGCATCAACCTGAAAAACAAAGGCTTGAATAATTCATTGTTTTTATATTTTTCAATAAATATTTATGCTAAAGTTTCTTCCTGAATTATTCTCACATACTAAATCAAATGAACAAGAACATCATCAAGCTTACTGAAAAACATGTTGCCGGAACGTATGGTCGTTACCCCATTGCCCTGGTAAAGGGAAAAGGCTCCAAAGTCTGGGATAAATCAGGAAAACAGTACATTGACTTTGTCAGCGGCCTGGCGGTTGACAACCTGGGACATTGCCATCCTGCTGTGGTCTCGGCCATAAAAAAACAGGCTGAAAAACTGATCCATGTATCCAACTTATACCATATCGAACCGCAATCCCTATTAGCGGAAAAACTGACTTCGCTGAGTTTTGCGGACAAAGTTTTTTTCTGCAACAGCGGAACAGAGGCCAATGAGGCGGCCATCAAACTCGCCCGCAAGTTTTTTTTCGACCAAGGCAAAGCCCATCAAAATGAGATCATTACCATGCACAACTCGTTTCATGGGCGCACCCTGGGTTCACTCTCGGCAACAGCACAAAAAAAGTTTCACACGGGATTCAAGCCACTTCTTCCAGGCTTTAAATATATTCCCTTTAATAATTTACCTGCCGCACGCAAAGCAATAACAAAAAAAACCTGCGCAATTCTGGTGGAACCTATACAAGGAGAGGGAGGAGTAAATATCCCCGACCCTTCTTACCTCAAAGGGTTAAAGAAAATCTGCCGGGAACATGGCATTCTCTTGATTTTTGATGAAGTGCAAACAGGCTTCGGTCGCACAGGAAAACTTTTTGCTTATGAGATTTATAAAACCAAACCGGATATCATGACCCTGGCAAAAGCCATGGCTGGCGGCGTTGCCATAGGAGCCATGGCAGCCACCAATCGGGTTATGAAGTCTTTTGTTCCAGGAACCCATGCCGCAACATTTGGTGGCAATCCCCTGGCTTGTTCTGCCGCCTTAGCTTCTCTGCAAGTGCTTACCGGAAAAAACTTTTTAAGCAAAGCCAACGAAACAGCCAACTATTTTTTAAAACGTTTGAAAGAAATTGATAATCCCGTTATTAAAGAAGCCCGCGGAACCGGGATGTTTCTCGCCCTGGAATTGAAAAAACCAGGCAACGAAATAGTTATCGACTGTATGAAACAAGGATTCTTGATCAATTGTATCCAACAGAATGTATTGCGTTTCATACCTCCTCTTATTATTACCCGAAAGGATATCGACAGCTTGGTTTCCGTGCTGTCCAATAGCCTCGTCAAACTGAACAATAAATAGCGAACGTTTTAACTAATTCTGAAAATGAAAAAAGACCTCCTAGCCATCAGCGACTGTAACCACGAAGAAATTCTGGCCTTGTTTGAAAAGTCTGCAGACCTGAAAGAAAAACGCCAAAAAGGAATCCAACATCTGCCTTTAAAAGGTAAAACCCTGGGTATGATTTTCAACAAACACTCCACGAGAACTCGCATATCATTTGAAGTAGGCATGTTTGAGCTTGGCGGACATGCATTGTTTTTGACAGGCGACCAACTACAATTAAACCGCGGAGAAACCATAAAGGATTCCGCCCAGGTTCTATCCCGTTACTTGAATGGGATATTAATAAGGACCTACGACCATCAGGAAGTCGTTGCGCTTGCTGAGCATGCTTCGATACCTGTGATCAACGGACTTACAGACTTCAATCATCCTTTACAAATTCTTTCAGATATTTTCACCATCAAGGAAAAATTGGGTCACATCGAAGGGGTGAAAATAGCATATGTAGGAGACGGAAATAATGTTGCCTATTCATGGATGGCAGGCGCTTCCTTAATGGGGATGAATCTGGTAATAGCCAGCCCCAAAAGCTTACAACCCAGCCCGCCTCCATCACTAGAAGGAAATGGCAAAGTAGAAGTTGTTGAGGACCCCTTTGAAGCGGTCAAAAATGCAGATGTTATTTATACCGATGTTTGGATAAGCATGGGAGATGAAGAAGATGCAGAAAACAAAAAAAAGCTCCTTCTTCCCTATCAGATAAACCAGAAACTGGTCGATTCCGCCAAAGAAGATGTCATGGTGATGCACTGCCTTCCCGCACACCGGGATATGGAAATCACATCAGAAGTTCTGGATGGTGAACATTCCATTGTTTTCGATCAAGCTGAGAACCGGCTTCATGTTCAAAAAGCGATCCTTGAAACATTGTTATTAAAACCAACTAAGTGATGTAGACGGCATTCTAATATGGGTTCCAGGAATACAAAATTCAAATCAACGAAAAGACTGTAATGAAATCTTGGAAACCATTCACCAATATTTCCGGCATTAAGTTCCTTCCTCTAGCATTTAGCTTACTTTCAATCCTGACCCTTTTCATTGCCCTGCCAGGCTCCTCTGTTTCAGAAGAAACCTCTGAAAATTTAAACCTGCAACGACACCTGATTTTAATCGCCAAAAAAACCATCGTCCTTGAAAAAGAAATTGAAATTCTCAGAACCAAATCTGAAACCAAAGAAAATCATCAAAAAATTATTGATCTGCAAACGCAGATAGATCGGCTCAACCTGAATTTTGACTCCATGGCGACCAACCTGTCATTGGAAGACAGCTCCCTGAAGAAAAAAGAAAGATCTCCCTGGACCAAGCAGCTTGAAGAAATCACATCGCCATTGCTCCAAGCAATTCGCGATTTAACCGAAAAACCACGTAAAGTTGATTCTCTGAAAAAACGCATCGCCAATCTGGAAAACACCCTGGCCATTCACAAAGAAGCGACTCTTAATCTAAAAAACCTGGAAACAGATCAAAGCGAAATGAAATTCCTCTCCACACCTGAGGAGAAGCTCTACATTTCCAGACTGGCTCTGCTTGAAAATAAATATCATCCAGAATTAACCGAGTTGAACCTGCAAGAGGCAAGGAAAAATCTGGAACAAATTCTTTCCTCAGACGAATCTCTTTTAGAATCCGCCAAAAGCCAAATTAAAAAATTTTTAAAAAACAGGGGCAAAAACTTACTGGTAACCCTTGCCGCTTTCTGTGGATTGTGGTGGCTACTCAATCGGTTTAGGAAATGGATACTGCGTTTTAATCTATTTTCCCAACTGAGTCCTTCTTTTGGCAAATTATTTAGCGCCGCCTATAATATTTTCATCCTCATTATCTGCCTGCTTGTAGGCATGGCCTGTCTTTATTTTTTTAATGACTGGCTATTAATCAGCCTTATAGTTATGGTCCTCATCCTCGTTGCCTGGACTTCGCGCCAATACATCCCTACCTTTCTTCAGGAAATAAAATTGATAGTTAACCTGGGAACGGTTCGTGAGGGAGAAAGAATGATCTGGAGTGGAGTTCCATGGCTGATAAAGGACATAGGTTTAAATGCGACTTTGGTCAACGAAAACCTGGAAGGCGGAGAAATAAGACTCCCGGTGAGAGATTTAATCGACAAACATTCCCGGCCCGTAGTCAAAGGTGAATCATGGTTCCCCACAAAAACCAAGGACTGGGTTATCCTAAATGATGGTTCGTACGGTTGGGTAAAACACCAAACCCTTGAACAGGTTATACTTAATTTAAAGGGGGATTCCCTGAAATACTATTCTACAGCAGAATTTCTGAATCAATCCCCACTCAATATTTCCGCAGGCTTCCGCTATTGCATTGAGTTTGGTCTGGACTATGAAGTGCAAAGCAGGATTTGCGATGAAATACCAAAGTTGTTTGAAAACAGATTAAAAAACATTCTCTCCAAATTTTTTGATGGTCATTCCCCCGATTTTAATTTTTTAGAGGTCCGATTCGATAACCCAGGGTCGAGTTCCCTTAATCTGATGATAGTCATTCATGCCAATGGGAAATGTGCGGATCGACATGAGGAAAACAGGCGTGAAATTCAGACTGCATTGGTTCAAATCAGCAATGAAAATAACCTGAAAATCCCCTTTAGCCAATTGACCATCAATATGGCCGACGGGGTTCAAGACCCCAAATCACCACCCGGCACCGACTCTTTGAGGAACAGTGATTAAATTTGAAATCATAAAACAACATAGTCACTCTTCCGCCCGACTTGGAATATTAACCACTCCGCGAGGAAAAATTAGCACTCCTTGCTTCATGCCGGTGGGAACCCAGGCCACTGTAAAGGCTTTAACCCCGGAAGACCTAGAGTCATTTGGCGCACAAATTATTCTTGGCAACACCTACCATCTCTATCTTCGGCCAGGACATGAGTTGATTCGCTCCCTGGGTGGTTTGCACAAGTTTATGAACTGGCCTCATCCTATTCTCACCGATAGCGGAGGTTATCAGGTATTCAGCCTCAACAAACTTGCCAAAATCACGGAAGAGGGTGTTAAGTTCCAATCTCATATTGACGGATCTTCCCACTTCATTTCACCAGAGCGTTCCATAGAAATTCAACAAGCATTGGGTGCAGATATTATTATGACTTTCGATGAGCCTACCCCCTATCCGTCTGACACCAGCCAAACAGAAAAATCCTTAAAGCTGACCACGCTTTGGGCGCGGCGCTGTAAAGAATTCTTAAAGTCCGACACACAAGCTTTATTTGGAATTGTTCAAGGCGGAATGCATCCTGAACTCCGCAGTAAAAGTGCGGAGCAAATTATCGAAATTGATTTTCCTGGTTATGCGATAGGTGGGTTGAGCGTGGGTGAAGAAAATAATTTAATGTATGACATCACCGAACACACCGCCCCTCTTTTGCCTGCAAACAAGCCTCGTTATCTAATGGGGGTGGGAACCCCTGAAGACCTCTTAAAATGCAGTGCCCGGGGGGTAGACATGTTCGACTGTGTTATGCCCACCCGACATGCCAGAAATGGTTCCCTGTTTGTAAAAGAAGGAAAAATAAATATTAAAAATTCACAATACAAAACCGACCCTGGCCCTATCGATTCAAACTGCTCCTGTTACACCTGCTTAAATTTCTCCAGAGCTTATCTCAGGCACCTGATCATGGCTGGCGAGATATTGGCAATGCGCCTTCTCACTCTGCACAACTCCACCTTCTACCAACAGTGGATGGCAGACATCCGAAAAGCAATCGAAAGCGACACCCCTTTCAATATGGACTGGTCAGACAAAGTCGAACCAGAATAAGACGCGACAGACAGTTGCTGGCAGAATGCTATCAACCTTCCAGGATTCCGAGAATCTTGAATTCATGGATATCATATCCTGAGCGCCGGGGCAGGGAGGATTGCACAACCGCTTTGAGCAATTCCAACTTTTCAGAATCCAACCAGTCGAGCAGATGTTCAAAAATCTGTTCCGGAAAATAAAGCGTTAAGTTGAGCTTCGCTCTCTGATACACAAAACCCGACCTCATAGGATTTGCCCGCATTGGTTTGTACTCCACATGCCCTTCCAGCATATAATCTGCTACCTCCTTCCACTCCTTCCCGACTTTATTCAGGTTCTCACGAACAAGAGACAAAAGTCGCCCCTGCTCAGGAAGTTCATAGCTATAACTAGGCATAGTTTTTTCTATTTAGAGGGTTCGGCCATCAACCTGGCCCTTAAAGCCAGAAATAATGGGATTTCTTTTCGGGCTCTATTTTCTGCCTTAGACCTTTTTCCCGGAAGACTGTTCTTATTTGAGATCCACTCTTCCATTGCATCAACGCAAAATCCCGCTTGAACCAAAGTGGAAATATAACTTTGTAACGGACGGTGATAGGTAAGCGTATATGAGTCGGGGTCAGCAAATGGCGGGGTCAGAATAGGAACGGCGGTTTCTGTTAAATAATGATCGACTCGCCGGTATTCGAGTTTCTTTTCCTCATCCCATCCCCAGTGAGATTGTCGGGGAATACGAAAGCAAGGGTGCGTCATCACCAACACAAAACATTTTCCCGTCTTTAACCATCGTCCTGCACTTTTAAAAAGTAAATCCATTTTTTCTATATTTTGTATCGCCATCAGACAGGCAATTCCATCGAAAATATTTTCCTTAAAATTATCCGGGTTTCCAGCATCTCCGACATGATACCGAATGGAAGGACCCGAACGCCCTCGGGCATATTTCAACAGCTCAGAAGAGGAATCCAATCCCTCAACATGAATCCCTTTTTTAGCTAAAAAGCGGGAAAACACTCCCTGGCCGCAGGCCAGATCCAGAACCCGATCTTTCTTCCCAACTTCCAGCAAGCGGAATACTCCCGGCATTATGATGTCCTTCTGAAAATCTGTACCCTGGCTACCCACCAGTGAGTCGTACCAGCGGGAAGCCTGATCCCAAAGCGTCAACTCTTTCTTCTCCGAAGGTTTTGATACACCTCTGGCTTTTCTATTTCTGTTTTGTGTACCGACTTTATTTTTCACAGGTTTAAATTTACTAGATTTTGGCATCATTCTCCAACATTCCACCTTATAATGTGGAAGGACATATTGTTTTTATCTATAATCGATGAATTGATAGAATAATTATTCACCCACCAATTTTTACAACCCCTTCAACTTCATGCTAAAACCCAGTCTCCAGACCCTACTTACCCGAAGAGTATTTTTTTTCTTTCTTCTGCTGACTTTTGTATCCTGCCACACTCTTGACCCTCACTATAAAACCCAGGAGAATCTGGACCTGAGTATTGAGGCCTTTAACTTTGAGTTTGAAAGCAAGGCATTAGAGTCCAGTGCCCGGTTCGTTCACCCGTCCTTTCGCTCTAAGTATATGGCAAAATCTCTGGAGATAATTCAACGCGTCACCTTTTTTGAAGCGACCATTTTAGATATCAAATTTTTCAAAAATGAGATTCCTGCAGTCACCACACCCAAAGGGCCCGAAGAAGGTTTCACCCGAACTATTGTTACCATCCGCTATCAAGTTGCGGTACTACCCAGCACCAAATTAAAAACCCTGACTATTGAGCAAGAATGGGTTCTCCATAGAGGACAGTGGGTGATCATTCCAGACCTGAACTCCCTCCTCGAATAATTGAGGTATTAATGATCTACAATACCACCTCAACCGTTTCATTCAGGGAAATCGTTGTTGGAGTGACCTTGCAGTTCATACCATAAAGTTCCACACCTTCACTACTTGCTTTTCGCAACCACTCTCCAAAAACGGGGTCGATGTCATCATTACAGGTGATAGATCGAGTGTCGGATCTTTGAGAAACAAACACCACTGCCGCCCGGTAGCCTTTTGCGCAGAACTCCGTTAACTCTTTAACATGTTTGACTCCCCGCTCTGTCGGGGCATCAGGAAACTTTCCCTTTCCCTGCTCGACCAAACTCACTGATTTCACTTCTATGTACGCAGGGTTTACGGGAAACCCTAATCTAAAATCGAATCGACTGTTCCTCACCTTCACTTCGCTAGCAAATTCCGAGTAGCCTTGCAGAAATGGGAGTGTCCGCTTTAGTAACGCTTCCTGAATCAGGGCATTGGCAAAGACTGGAAATACTGAAACCCATATTGAACCGTGCCGCACCAAAACCAGCGTGTAGTCTGTTTTACGTTTAGGGCTGGGCTGGTAAACCAGTCGCACCTTCCTCCCATCTAACATCAACCCTGGCAAACGACCGGGATCAGGCACATGGGCCAAAACTTCCTCACCCTTCACCTCAACATGTGCCAGGTAACGATTCGGTCGTTTCAGAAAGATACCATCAACAATATTATCGCCAAATCTCATCTATCGGAAACCGTTCTCCCTGCAACAAAGAGGGTTGGGGGAAAATGCAAGTTTGGTCTGCATGATAACTGGGCAAAGACTCATCAAGCCGAGAATACTCATTGCCAGCAATTGCCAGCTGGTCTCACGCCCAGTGTTAGTGGTGACCGTTTTCTCCCCCGGTAGGGAGATTGATTGATTTTTCCAGGTGGAGTAAAGAATCTACCGATGGAGTAACACGATCAATAAAAGGTTTGGGATAAAGGCCTATCAATAAAATAAGCAGGCAGGCGGGTAAAATAAGTTTGAACTCACATTTATCAATATCAGTCAACCCTTCAGGCAAGTCCTCGGAGTTTTCCTGCATTGATCCCTGGAACATGTACAACATATATATGGAAGCGAAAACAATCGACAACCCACCCATCAAAACAAGGATGCCCGATAACCCTGAAAACATAGTGGATGTCCAAACTCCCATCAAAATCAAGAATTCTCCGACAAAACCATTCAATCCAGGAAGCCCGAGAGCGGCCAGCATAATCAGCATAAAAG
>JABIXH010000181.1 GCA_018664975.1 Nitrospina sp.
AGAATACAGTCGCCTTGTCCTGCTTACTCGCAAACTTCATTTTTTTTACACGATAAAATGATTTTGGATCAGATATATCTGCAAGTCTCAGATCACCCTCTTTGAATGTCACAGGAAACGGTTCTACAGTTTCATAGTTCACGTGCAGATCACCGAGTTTGCGTCCTGCTTTAGAGAACGCCATGAAATCTTCAAAACTATTGACGGCAGGAATGCGCGGCAACTCTTTTGAAAGGTTATTCTGAAACCGTTCACGATAGTCAGGTGAGTGTAGCAGGCCATAGATGTAATAAAAAAGATCTTCTTTTTTGAATGTTTTGTCTGAATAAGCATCCAGAAAAAGCTGTAGTCCATCATCCGTAATAACGTCAGAAACAATAAAGTCTTCTGATTCAGATTGATTTGCGAACAGACTGTCACCGGCTTCCTGTTTTTCAAAAATTCTGAGTGGGAAGCACTGCGCTCCTCCTTTAAGTAAATTTAGGTCAGCAATAACATCCGACATTATGGTCGATAATCCATCCTTAGACCCAATTCCGGTAACAGAAATAATGCGATTTATAGTATTTGGATTGGGGAATAGCTTAAAATTTTGATACGTCATTGCATTTAATTGTTTGGAGAAGTAAAAATTAGTTTTGGAGAAAGGGCGATATAGTGCTTTGTAGATATTTGCCTTAGAGAACTCGTATTCCTTTCCTTTCTTCAGATCTTGAAGGGCATTTCTATTCCAACTGATCCTAGTTAGATCACGGATGACAAAACTTTCTGGAGATACTTTTTTAGAAGAAGCACCAAAACGCTTAACTTCAGTATTATAAAATTTAATAAATGCTTTGATTCTTGCTTGCAAATTGTTTACTGAAAAGTTGTAGCACCAAACATCTCTGCCCGTTGCGACTCCAAGCGAATAGTTGGTAAACACTTTTGGGTTTACAGCCTTACTTTTGTCGCCAATTTGTATAAATTTTCCAAAACTTCGTTCCCCTTGATTGACCCAGTCATTATTCGCGTCAGGCTCGAGTAATTGAAAATTATTCTCTTCTTTGATTCCATTGATGCTTTTGAACCGTTGAATGATTGCGAGTTTATGCTTTCGATCAAGGTAGTCGCCAATGTCATAAAAATAAATCTGCCCCTTTTCCGTTGAATCCAATTTTTTAACCAGAAAAGTGATTGCAATCGGTGTTCTGCTACCTGAACCAAAAATTTTTCCACCTTCCTTGCGTGACAACTCACCCGATGTTCTCTGGTCACCTCTCAAATGAAATATATAAATCTTGCTAAATTCGTCGTGAAGTTGTTTGCGAAGTCCATCAGCAGCATTTCCTCTACCCATCCAGCATTTGAGACAAATCCGATCACACCTTCATCACCTATGCGATCGGTTTCCCAACTGAATGCCCGAATATAACTATCATAAAGATCTTGCTTATTCGTTGCTGTTGATGAGGCAGCGTAAGTCTGCTCGATTCGCTTATCGAGATTAGCGTAGGAAATATTTGCGGCATTCTGATTTGCTGACTTCTGACCGGCTGAGTAGGGTGGGTTTGCGATAATAACAGTAATATTGCGTTCTTTTTGCTTTGTCCGACGCTTTGAATTATCGGGCAGCAGATTAGCAATCATATCCTTTTCTTGTTCGTAGAGTTGAAACGTATCTGTAAATACCATGCCATTAAAAGATTGGTATTTATTTTCTCCTATGAGGTCTTGATAGACTGATTCGATATTGATTGCTGCAATGTAATAAGCAAGCAGTACAACCTCATTAACATGGATCTCATACTTATATTTGTAATCGAGGTTTTGTTCCGAGATGAGACCTGATTGCATCAAGCGCGTAATGAACGTTCCAGTGCCTGTGAAAGGGTCAAGAATATGGACGTTTTTTGTATGTCGTCAAATGAATGTGGACCAAAGTTGCAAATTTCTAAGAGATACCTATCTGCCTGAAGGGGTCTTTCTTTAACCTATGGAGTTGTGAAAAATGATTCTCATTTTTACACAGGCTCCACAGGTTCTACAACAGC
>JABIXH010000093.1 GCA_018664975.1 Nitrospina sp.
TACAGGATTAATTGTTTTATATTCTTCATGGATTGTTCTCCTTAAAATGTATTTTTCCAGTTCAAAGTTGAAATTTAGAACATTTACCTTATGGTGCTGCAGGACCGCCTACATCAACTCCTGAAGAGCTATCAAAGGCCGGAGCTATAGCAGAATCATGCATATCGCCAATAAACTCCATGGCGAAACCCGTGGTATTTGCCTCTACAACCACCGTACCCCAGTAGGATAGCATCGTAGTATCCCTGTAACCATCGCCATTTAGGCCATCGTCGCCAGTTACTGACGTTGGGGAAGTGGCAATGGTATCGATACGAATATGTCCATGTTCAAAATTGGTGGTTCCAACAATGAATTGTGCAGATGAAATGCTGGTCTGATTAATCGTTGATTGATTGGTTCTCACAATAAAGATTCTTGTTGTGTTTCCTGATTCAATCGTGAAAGTCACCGCAGTACCGAATGCCGATTGGTCGTTTTGGATAGCATTTACCGTTAGACCAATTTGCGAAGCCATACCAGACAGCGAAGTGTGGCTTACTGCTATGAAGGTATAAGACCCAGAGTCCGACTGCCAATAAGGAGATACAACAGACTCACTATTAGTAATCGCAAAAGCGTTTCCTGCCAAAAGGGCTAGAAAAGCTAAAATTGCGATCAAATTTGAAAATCGCTTTGTCAGCTTAGTTTTCATTATACTTCTCTCCTATATATATATGCTTCAAATTGAAAGTGATATCTAATTTAGGAACTGCATAATTCAATTTTTTCCAGGCGCCTCCTTTCAAACCTCATTGTTTTTTAAGTTAAAGATCCTTCTATTTAAAAGGGACAGCTAAATAGCCACAACCCCTTGAATACTTAATAGTATATATAATTCAACTAAATAATGCTACTACCCCAGTTTCTGGTATTCCTTACCCGTGTGTTTCAGGTTTTTTCCAAAAAAAACCTGAAAACCCTTTACTAACAACTGGTTTAGGTAAATTTTTACCTAAAATCCTGGTTTTTGGACAATATTAATCATAGCTCCTATCGGCTTGCCTTAACCCAATCTTAAGTATTTTTTGAAATTTTTCGTCATTTTTTGTTCTCGGGCTTTGATTCTATGTTACTTAGCCAGTTGAGAAAGTCTTAGCCATTTGGTATAATTTTTGTTCGCTAAAACTAAATAACCTTATAAAATTTAAAAACTTATGAGCTTTTTGGTAGTCAGAACCCTGAGAACTAAAAAGTGGTTTGGGGTGGTGATTTGTTCTCTCGCCTTTATTTTTTTCACAGGTTGCGCCAGTACTGACCTACTGGACAATCCCAATGATAAACAATCACTGGCTGAGGGAAAATTTAGGGAGGCTCTACAGGCATGGTCCTTGAATCAGCAGGATAAAGCGACATCCCTGCTAAAAGAAGCTGTGGAGTTGGATCCTCTAGAACCTAATATCCGTTTTTATCTTGGACGGGCTTATTTAGAAAAAGGGGACCTCGAACAAGCCAAACAGGAGTTTTTGACAAGTATCAAATTAAACAATAATTTAAAGGATTCCTATCAGCAATTGGGTTTGATTTACATGCAACAGGGAAATTGGGAAAAGGCTATCCATTACTTTAGGGAAGACCTTGCGCGACCCGGAACGGTACGACCTCAGCAGATTTATAATTTAATCGCGCTTTGTTTTTATAATTTGGGTAAAAAGAATGAAGCGGAAATCGAATGGAAAAAGGCTCTTGAAATAAAAGATAACGCGGGAATTCGGTTAAACTTGGCCTTGGCTTATATTAATCAGGAGCGTTTTGATCAAGCTAAAGATTCTTTGCGAAAAGCTCTGGTTCTCCGACCGCGTTTTGATCAAGCCCATTTTGAGTTGGCACAATTATATTTGAGGGAGGAAAAAAAAGACCAGGCTCGGGAGCATTTTCAGAAAGTGATTCTTTATTCCCCAAGAGGGGATTTGGCAAAACAATCTAAGGAGTATATAAAATTGATTAGTCCGGAAAATAAAATCGATGGTTGAAAACTTTGGGTCCTATTTAAAACATGAACGGGAGTTAAGAGGGGTACCTCTGGAAGAAATTTCCGGGGCTACTAAAATTCATATTCGTTATCTAAAGGCTCTTGAAGAGAACTCCTTTGACGAACTCCCTGGCGAGGTATTTATTAAAGGGTATATCCGGTCCTATGCTAACACCATTGGTTCAGATGTTGAGGAAATGCTCAATATCTATAAAGAATCTGTAGAGTTTAAAAAGCAGGCAGATATTCCTATAGCATCATCATCTTTTACCTTACGGTATAAAACCTTCTTGATATATGGTTTGTTAATTTTGGCGGTGATCGGTCTTTTGTTTGGTGTGGGATATTTAATAAAAAATGGGATGGGAGATTCATTAGAAAAACCGGAGTTAAAAATTCCTTCACACGAAACTCAGACTGAGGTGACTGAACCTCCAATAAATTCCAGCTCAGACTTATCTGAAAATCCGCTGGATGAAGAAATTATTGACGCCTCAGGAGTAGATGTTGTCGAGTCCGTGAACCCTGAACAGGAAGATTTTGTTCCCGGCAATCTGCTTGACCCATCTGTCAACAAAGAAGACGTGCTCGAGGAAAAAATTTCATTTCCTCAAACACTGGCAGAGGTAATGGTGCAGGATTTAAGCATACCTCTAACTGACCTGAACTCTCAAACCTCTGTTGAAGTTGAAAAACCTTTAAAACTATTGATTCGAGCAAAAGAAATTTCGTGGTTTAATATGACCATCGATAATTTTAGGGAAGAAGATTTTATTCTCCCAGCGGGAACTTCAAAAACCTTTTGGGGTAATGAGTTGATTCGGTTGACGGTGGGCAATAAAACTGGGGTAGAATTATTTTTAAATGGCGAGACCATAGCTTTGCCGGAAAGCAAAGATAAAGTAGTTAAAGATTTTTTTATTAACTCTAAACTGGTAGATTGAGCCGTGGCTAAAATTGATGCCTTTTTCAAGCTGATGAATGACCAGGGTGCTTCTGACCTTCACCTTATTTCTGGTTCGCAACCCATACTCAGGGTTCATGGTGATATGGAACGGGTCAAATACAAAGCGCTGGAAAATGATGAACTCAAAGCAATGTTGTATGAAATTGCTCCGGAAAACAAAATCAAGGTTTTTGAAGAAACCGGAGATGTAGATTTTGCCTATGAAATTCCAAATTTAGCCCGTTATCGAGCAAATTATTTCCAGCAAAAATGGGGTGTGGGAGCCGTTTTCAGAGAAATTCCTAGCACCATCCTGACTGCTGAGGACTTGGGACTTCCCAATGTCATCACCAAGCTTTCCATGTTGCACAAGGGCATGGTTCTGGTCACCGGTCCCACGGGGAGCGGTAAATCCACGACACTAGCTGCAATGATGGACTATGTTAACAAAAACAAAAAAAGTCACATTATTACCGTTGAAGATCCGGTCGAATTTGTTCATAAAAGCCAAGGTTGCATAGTGAATCATCGGGAGGTGGGTGTGCATACCAAAGGGTTCAAATCCGCCCTGCGTGGTGCCTTGCGGGAAGACCCGGATATCATTCTTGTTGGTGAAATGCGGGACCTCGAAACCATTGAGCTTGCATTGGAGGCCGCTTCCACGGGCCATTTGGTTTTTGGTACCCTTCACACCCAGAGTGCGGCAAAAACCATTGACCGCGTCATAGATGTGTTCCCGGCGCACCAGCAATCGCAAATTCGCACCACCCTTTCTGAATCCTTAAAAGGGGTAGTAGCTCAGAACCTGTTCAAGCGTATTGATAAAAAAGGAAGAATGGCCGTGCTGGAAATCCTGGTGGTAACCCCGGCGGTTTCCAACCTTATTCGTGAAGGCAAGACCTTCCAAATTCCATCGGCTATCCAGACTGGGAAAAAATATGGCATGCAGTCTCTGGATGATGCCATTTTGCTGGCTTTGGAGGAAAAAAAAATCAGCCCGGAAGATGCATACGACAAGGCAATTGTTAAAGAACGGTTTATTCAGTTCTTAAGCACACCTCCAGAATTTTTATGAGGGATCTATGAGAAAAGCAGAAATCGACCATCTATTGACCACTATGCTGGAAGCGTTCGGAAATATTTCCGATCTCAATATCACGGTAGGCAAACCCTGCCAAGTGGAATCGTCAGGGCAATTGACAGGGGTTCCTATTGATCCTCCTATTGAGGAACTCACTCCATTTCAAGCTGAAATTTTTGCCTTGAACCTGATCAACTCAGATAGACGATTGACAGAAATTTTAATAAGTCAAGGTTCCTGCGACTGTTCTTATTTTCTAGTGGGTAAGGCCCGGTTTCGCGTGAATATATTTTCACAGCGAGGGAATTATACGATTGTATTGAGAAAACTGGAGACACGAATACCCTCCATTGAAGACTTAAAACTTCCGGACCAGTTTGCCAAAGCCGCAGAAGAAAAAAATGGCCTGATCCTGGTTACTGGGGCAACCGGAAGTGGTAAATCGACAACGCTAGCGGCTTTGTTAAATAAAATGAACGAAGAAAA
>JABIXH010000022.1 GCA_018664975.1 Nitrospina sp.
ACGTAAACTGGGGACAGGCTTCCAGGCAACATCCGCAGGTCATGCATTCTGACATGACATATCGCTTGGCTCGATCCTGATCGGGCATGATCGGTCCTTCTCCAATGTCATGGCTCCCGTCTATTTCGATCCAGGCTTTAACTTTTTTCAGGTTTTCAAACATACGTTCCCGATTAACCTGCAAGTCACGCACAACCGGAAATTTGGACATAGGCTCCAGAACAATCGGTTTTTTCAGATTGTCTACCAACGCAGTACAAGCTTGCCGGACCTGACCATTGATCACCATGGTGCAGGAACCGCAAACCTCCTCCAGACAATTACAATCCCATGTAACCGGGTTAACGTTTTTGCCATCTTGTGTTGTTGGGGTTTTCTGAATTTCCATCAGACAAGAAATGATATTGGCGAAAGGCCTGTCGGGAACCTTAAACGATTGCCAGTAGGACGCAGTATTGGGCGAGTCCTGACGTTTAACTTTTATAGTGACGGTTTTCTCAGTCATAGCGTTTGTCAGTCATATTTTCTCGGCCTCGGGGTCACCAGAGAGGTGTTGACCTCTTCATAGGTGATCTCTGGCTGATCGTTTTTATATTGGGCCACCGTTGTTTTAAGCCATTTTTTATTATTCTCTTCAAACCGTTTCATATATTCGAGGTGGCCAGGAGGAAACTTTTCTTCTGTCACATCCCCATATTGTTTTTGCTCCAGGTAATCAATATATTCATGGGGATCAAAATCCTTCGGCTGGATCAAATCAAAGTCCGGTTTGTAATGGCTACCCCGGAACTCATTTCTCTGTAACGCGCCTTTGGTAATAATTTTTGACAGATGGATCATGCAATAAAGTTGGTTGATAAAACTGGGTGATGGGTTGGCCCAGTCTTCCGTATCCAAACATTTCACATCTTTAAACCGGGTCTCAATATCATTGATTTCATTTGTGGCTTTTTCCAACGACTCATTATCCCGGACGATGAGAACGTTCGCCAGCATGATCTCCCCCAGTTCCTGATGCATTTTGTGGGGGTTTTCAGAGCCGTTCATTTTCTTGATCTCGCCGAACCGGTTTTTCCAATGGCTGCAGGAGTCATCGAAGACGGTTGAAGGAATATCTTCGACTGATTTTTCCAGAGAGTCCACATAGTTCATTATGCCTCGGGCCATCATCAGGCCGGTATAAATACAGCTCAATAAGGAGTTGGCTCCCAACCGGTTGGCACCATGATACTGGTAATCGGCTTCACCTGCCGCAAACAATCCTTGAATGGAGGTCATTTGGTTTTTGGGTGAGCCATGATCGATCAATCCATGATTGTCTGGGCCGTAATCGGTCCACAATCCTCCCATAGAGTAATGCACTGCCGGGAAGATTTTCATAGGAGTTTCGCGAGGATCTGCACCCGTAAATTTGGTGTAGATATCCATGATTCCACCCAGGCGGTTATCCAGAAACTCTCTCGACTTGTGAGTCAGGTCAAGATAGACCATTGGGTCTCCGGCAACTCCCAGTTTCTGATTGTAGACAATGTCATAAATTTCCCGGCTGGCGACATCTCTGGGAACCAGGTTTTTGAACAGGGGGTATTTTTCTTCCAGAAAATAATAGCGTTCATTTTCAGGAACTGCCTTGGGGTTCCTCGTATCATTCGCTTTACGTGGCACCCAGACTCGTCCTCCTTCACCACGGGCCGATTCACTCATCAGTCTTAGCTTGTCTTGTCCCGGTATGGCTGTGGGGTGAATCTGGATAAATTCCCCATTTGCGTATTTGGCTCCCTGTAGATAAGCGGTGGTAGCGGCGGCTCCTGTATTGACAACAGAGTTGGTGGATCGCCCATAGACCTGTCCAGGTCCGCCGGTAGCTAATACCACTGCATCTGCTTGTAAGGTATAGATCTCATCCGTTCGCAGGTCGTGAATCACTGCGCCTCGGCAGATTCCATCCGAGTCAAGAACAGCCCCCAGGTATTCATGCCATTCCAGTGTTTTTGCTGAACCGTCATGCACATGGCGGCGAACCTCCTCGTCGAGTGCGTAAACGAGTTGTTGTCCTGTCGTGGCTCCAGCAAAAGCGGTTCGGTTATAGAGTGTGCCGCCAAATCTGCGGAAATCGAGATGTCCTTCTCCGGTCCGATTAAAAGCCACTCCCATTCGGTCCATCAGATGAATGATGGTGGGAGCCTGGTAGCACATGTCGCGCACCAAAGGTTGGTGGGCTAGAAAGTCGCCACCTTTAATCGTGTCATAAAAATGTTTTTCCGGAGTATCGCCTTCATTTTTTGCATCGATGGCGGCATTGATGCCTCCCTGCGCACAAACAGAATGGGACCGTTTTAATGACTGGTAGGAAACAACCGTGGCTTCACCGTTGCGTTCGCAAAATTTCATGGCCAGGGCCAACCCTGCCAACCCCCCCCCGACGATGACTATTTTTTTCTTTCTATTTAACATAATATTTACCTCGCCACCGTTGCTTCGACAGGAATCGGATTCATATTAAACTCTGCAACTGTGGCCATCCCTAAAACGGTAAGTGCCAACCCGATCATTGCGAAAACGATTGCTCCGTTTCTTTGGGCTTTTTCACCAATCAAAATACCCCAGGAAACACAAAAACCCCAGAGACCATTGCTGAAGTGAAAGGTTGCTGAAACAATCCCAATGGTATAAATCACAATTCCCTGCCAGGTTTGAAACTCGCCGTTCATAATGTCGATCAAAAAGGGTGCCGCTTCAAAATGGTGCTTCCCTTCTAATAATTTGGGTCCCACCGTAGTTCCAAGGTGATAAATCAGAAAGACAAAAACCACAGCACCGGTCAGACGTTGTAGCGTGTAGAGGCCATTGCGAGGGTATCGGTATCGATGCACATTAGTTTTCGCGATATTCGCAACATAAAACCCCATAACAGAATGAAAAAGCAGGGGAACGTATATAAAGGATATTTCAACAATCAAAAGGAAAGGAATATTGTTTATCGCATCAATGCTAAGCTGGTAGGGCCATACACCGACAGTGCGAAGGGAGTTGACGCAAATATGAACAACCAGAAACGCCCCAATGGGAACGATTCCAGTGAGGGAGTGGAGCTTTAAAAGCAGATAGTGAATTTCATCTTTAGAAGGTCTGGCCATAATTTGGAAATCGAAATAATTACCTGATGGATCAATTTATAAAATCGGGACAGGGAGTTTCCAGACTTAATTTTCATTTTGGCGCAAAAATGGGCATCATACAAGGGATATAACGTGGCAAAGGTAAAAAAGGTTGAAAACCGGCAATGAAGATAAGAACAAAGGAGGGGATTAAAAGTCGGATTCCAATATCGGGCGTTGCTTGAAATCCGGGTTGATGGGCTTATCTTCGGAGCATATTTTTAGGTGGAGGGGATCCTGTACATAAAAATCTACAAATCCGCATTTGCAACAGACGCTGGATTGCAAGGGAACATTTTTTTCGACCCCATGATCCTGACGGACGACCATGATTATTTCATTGGTCTTGCTGGTCCTCAGGCTAATGTCACCCTTTATAATACTTTCCTCACCGCACTTACTACAGGTATTTCTGTCTTTGGACATGCTGAGGCTCCTTGAAATAAGGGACTCCCCAATTCACCCGGGAATCAGTAGTTCTGTCCTGATTCCTTATCATATCACAACTAAAGCAAACTGAAGTAAATGATCCGAGAGTTACCCTGCCGAAATGCTGAATACGTTTTCTGGAACGGAGAGCCGGTCCAATAAAGCCTCTGCTTCATTCACCAATTCCATTTCCTCATTCACTCTTTCTCGTAGCTCTTTTCCTGCATGAAAACTCGGTTTACGCCGTACCGGCAATTGAATCATCTCTCCAGTTAGGGGCTTTTTTGCCACCCGGGCTTTGTATTCATTTACTTTAAATGATCCGAATCCTTGAACTACTACGCGTCCGTCTTTATGCAGAGTCTCCATGATAGAATCCAGAAAAGCAGTCAAATAAAGGTCGGCTTCTTTTCTGCTTACATCCATTTTCAGAGACAACTTGTTTACCAATTGTGCTCGTGTCATGATTCATCTCCTAAATATTGACAAACATTCTGTAATTGCTATAACCAGATAAAGCAAAAACCGGGCCAAAATTTAAAAAATCAACTAAGGCCAAATTTTTCATTGAGTTAAGAAAATATATGGAAATCTATTGGTTTTGGGAGAGTTATGAAATTTGATAAAAGTGTTCACTTATGTGCACAGCAAAACACTTCGTTTTTCAACCTCTTTTCTCTGGAATCCACAAGTTAAAACAGGATTCCTGATATTCTTAGTGCAGATGGAAACAAACTTTTTCGGGTTCCAGAGATGCCCATAAAAAACATTTTGGTTTATTTGACCCACCCTCATGTTGAAGCCTGGAATTTCAGGCCCGAACATAAGGCCTTGTTAGAGGGTCGCATTCCTGGTTTGAGGGTGGATATTTGCCTGAACTCAAAAGATTTCAAGGATCGTCTACCCCAGGCTGAGGCGGTGATCGTTTGGTTTTTTAAAGAGAAATGGTTGGGTTCTGCATCCAGGTTGAAACTCATTGCTACCCCTGCGGCGGGTAATGACTGGATTGAGGTAGAACCCACAGAGAATCTGAGTATTTCCTTTGGAGGATTTCACGGAAGCTTGATTGCCGAAAGTGTTATTGGAGCGATGCTCTATTTTTTGAAGGCTTTTCCATTGTCTGAAAAAATGCAGAAACAGAAAAAATGGGCGCGGGTCAAGATCTCAGACAAATTAAAATCCTTATATGACAGCCGGGTTACCATTTTAGGGTTTGGAAGAATTGGTAATGTTATCGCAGAAAGGTTGAAACCATTTGGGTGCAAACTAACAGGGGTCACAAGGAATCCTGCCTCCGTGCCCCAATACTTTTCTGACGCAGATAAAATTATTACTTTTGACCAATGGGATTTTACAGAAACCGATCACCTGATCTGTGTTTTACCGGGGGGTGAGAAAACCGATGGAATATTGAAGTCGGAGTATTTCAAAGCATTGCCGAAGCCCTGTTATCTTTATAACGTAGGGCGGGGAAATATTTATCAGGAGAGCGACCTGGTCGAGGCGTTAAGCACGGGCGAAATTGCCGGGGCTTATCTGGATGTGTTTGGCGAGGAGCCGTTGCCCGATTATTCCCCTTTGTGGGAAATGGAAAACGTTCTCATACAACCGCACCTGTCAGCGGCCTCTCCGCAATATCTCGATTTATTTGTCGAAGAGTTAGCGGTAAGGATCAATACGGGGGAACGGTAAATAGGTGTTTAGCGGTTTCCTAAAACAAAAAACCCCCGCCCGCAGGGGCGAGGGTTTATCGTTTTTCTCGTAACTTTATATTTTGAATTTTGACACAAGACCCTGTAAATCGACTGCGAGTTTTGAAAGCTCGTTCGCGGCATCTTTAGTCTGGCTGGATCCTTGCGTTGTTTCTCCAGCCGCAGTTGAGACACCCGCGATGTTTTGAGCAATTTCACCCACCCCTTTGGCGGCTTCAGTAACGTTGCGCGACATTTCATTCGTGGTCGCACTTTGCTCTTCTACGGCACTGGCGATGGTGCTTGAAATGTCATTTATTTTATTGATGATATCGCTGATCTCGCCAATGGCTTCTACCGCATTTCCCGAGTCATTCTGAATGGTTTGTACTTTGCCGCCAATTTCCTCGGTGGCTTTTGCCGTCTGATTGGCCAGTTCTTTCACCTCATTCGCTACGACTGCAAAACCTTTTCCCGCTTCACCAGCCCTGGCGGCTTCGATGGTTGCGTTCAAGGCTAGCAGATTGGTTTGTTCTGCAATCGAGGTGATCACTTTTACTACTTCACCAATTTCCTTAGAGCTGATGCCGAGTGTGCTGATGGTTTCATTGGTTCTTCTCGCGACCTCGACAGCCTCCGTCGATACCTTTGCCGCCTGATTAGAGTTATTTGCAATTTCGCTAATGCTTGCGCCCATTTCTTCAGCACCGGTTGCAACCGTTTGCACATTGGTGCCCACCTGCTCGCTTGCGGCGGCGACTACACCGGCCTGGGCGGAAGTTTCTTCGGCATTAGCGGACATGGTTGTGCTGGTGGCGGTGAGCTCCTCGGCGGCGGCACTGACTGATTCTGCATTTTTACTTATTTTATCGATGTCATTTTTTAGGTTGGTGAAGAATTTTTTTAATCCATCTCCAATTTGTCCCAGATCATCGGACCCGGATACAGTGATATCAGAAGTCAGGTCCCCCTGGCTCGCCGCATTGACCACATCCAATATTTCATTAACTTTGTGAGTTTTTTCAGTGATGTCCGTGGCAAATTTAACGACCTTGTAGGGTTTTCCTTCAGGGTCAAAAATGGGATTGTAGGAAGCCTGGATATAAATTTCTTTTCCACCCTTGCCAATGCGCTTGTATTCACCTGAATCGAATTCACCGCGATTGAGTTTTTCCCAGAACTGCCGGTACTCATTGCTATTGGCGTAGGAAGGTTCCACAAAATTCCGGTGGTGTGTGCCAACGGCCTCGCTCAGGCTATAGCCCATGACGTTGAGAAAATTATCGTTGGCGGTGATAACCGTACCGTCTAAATTAAACTCAATCATGCCCTGAGATTTTCCAATTGCATCGACCTTGCCCTGAAAATCCGCATTTTTTAATTTTTGCTCTGTTATCTCCGTGGCAAACTTAACAACTTTGTAGGGTTTTCCTTCGGGATCCAAAATAGGATTGTAAGAAGCCTGGATATAAATTTCTTTCCCGCCCTTGCCAATCCGCTTGTACTCGCCCGCATCGAACTCACCGCGATTGAGTTTTTCCCAGAACTGCCGGTACTCATCGCTATTGGCGTATGAGCTTTCACAGAAATTTCTGTGGTGCACCCCAACGGCCTCGTTCAGGCTATAGCCCATGACGTTGAGAAAATTTTCGTTGGCGGTGATAACCGTGCCGTCCAAATTGAACTCAATCATGCCCTGAGATTTTCCAATTGCATCAACCTTGCCCTGAAACTCCGCATTTCGTAATTTTTGCTCTGTTATCTCCGTGGCAAATTTAACGACTTTGTAGGGTTTCCCGGCAGAGTCGAACAAGGGATTGTAGGAAGCCTGAATATAAACTTCTTTCCCGCCCTTGCCAATGCGCTTGTATTCACCTGAATCGAACTCACCGCGATTGAGTTTTTCCCAGAACTGCCGGTACTCAGTGCTACTGGCATAGGAAGGTTCCACAAAATTCCGGTGGTGTGTGCCAACGGCCTCGTTCAGGCTATAACCCAGGACATTGAGAAAGTTGTCATTGGCAGTGATAACCGTACCGTCCAAATTGAACTCAATCACGCCTTGAGATTTGCTGATAGCCTCTAACTTAGCCTGCATTTCCGCAACATTATCTCCGCCATTTTTAAACAGACCAAGAAAACCCCGTTTTTGGTTTTGGGGTTGATTTGCAATCGTATTCATTCTTTTGTCCTCCGGGTATTTTTTAGAAGAGCGTTAGAACCACCGTTGAATTAGATATAAATTTATCAGACAAAAATCTTTCCGATAACAGTTTGATGCTTATTATTTGCAATGGTTGTGCCATATTTTTACTGTAAAAAAAGTACATGCTTTTGCAAGGGCTTATGGTTTCTGGTGAAAGTTGACAGGGAGACATTGTCGATAAAAATTTACATATAAAGCCAGGGGGGTGATAAAAAATATTTACAGGGAAGAAGGGTTTAAAGTGTAGCGGGTAAATCAAAGTGGATTCTCTTTCGTATGAAAATCTGTGGCTTGCTGGAATTTGTGCCCGGCCGTGATAAGACTTGCTTCATCGAAATGCTTGCCCATTAACTGTAGACCGACAGGGAGGCCATCGGCAAAACCGCAGGGGATTGACATTGCCGGTATCCCTGCAAGATTGGCGGAGATGGTGTAAATGTCCGCCAAATACATCTGTAGTGGGTCATTCAGTTTTTCCCCAAGCTTGAATGCCGGGTAGGGGGTGACGGGTGAAGCGATGACATCGCATTGCTCCAGCGCATTTTCAAAATCCTGCTTGATCAATGTCCGTACCTTTTGCCCTTTCAAATAATAGGCATCGTAATAACCGGAACTGAGTACAAAGGTTCCGAGGATGATACGCCGTTTTACTTCTTCGCCAAAGCCTTCCTCACGGGTGTTCTCGTACATATTGACGAGGTTGTCCGATTTCTCCGAGCGGTACCCATATTTAACTCCGTCATAGCGTGAAAGGTTGGTGCTGGCTTCGGCGCAGGCGATGATGTAATAGGTGGCTACGGCGTAGTCGAGATGCGGCAGGGAAACTTCCACCGTCTGCATTCCTAATGACTCAAGCGTGCGGATTCCTTCCTGCACTGCTTTTTCAACCGCAGGATTGATTCCGCCGGTTGTGAAATATTCTTTGGGAATACCAAGCTTCATTCCTTTTACATCTTTTTGCAGGGCCTGGGTGAAATCGGGCAGTGTGACATTAGCGGATGTGGAATCGCGCGGATCTTTACCGCCAATCACGTTCATCAAAGTCGCCGCATCGGCAACGGTTTTGGTCAAAGGTCCGATTTGGTCGAGTGAAGAGGCAAAGGCCACCAGTCCAAAGCGGGATACTCTCCCGTAGGTGG
>JABIXH010000091.1 GCA_018664975.1 Nitrospina sp.
TACAGCCGCATTTCACCGGAAGGCAACCTGACCCCCTGCCCCTTCATCGAAGAGTCCGTGGGCAATTTGAAATCCAGAACCTTTAAAGACCTATGGGAAAATGCTCCGCTCATGGTTCAACTGCGTGACAGAAAACAGTTGGACGGAAAATGCGGGACCTGCGAATTCTCTGCCATGTGTTCCGGGTGCCGAGCCCGCGCTTTTGCCGAAACGGGTAATTATATGGACCCCGATCCTTCCTGCGATTATGAACCGGGAAAATATGGCGGCAAAGCCATCACTTTAAAAGTCGAAGACACACTCGGACTGGAAGTTGAATTCCAGACTCAATGGACACCGGAAGCCAAAGGCCGGCTCGAACGCATCCCCTCATTCGCACGCGGCATGGTGGTGAAAGGCATCGAAAAATTTGCGGCAGAACGCAACATCCGCCTTATCGACGAAGCAGTGGTGAAAAAATCACGCGAAGAGATGATCGAGAAACGCGGTGCCATGTTCCCCTTCCTGAAAAAATTCATCAACTCAGAAGAAAGCTAACCGGCGAGCCGCCGGTTGCAAGATAAGCCCTTTGCCCCCTCTTTTCAAAGAGGGGATTTTTTTCGCGGCTCGCGGAGCGTTTGCCGCGAGCTGGCCCCACGCCGAGTGGCTACTTATTCTTGTATAAACTTCCCACGCGGAAACCACTGCGGTCTTCCTGATCAATGCTGGTTTGGCGGGTGTCTTCCACATCTTGCTTACCGAGAGCTTCGGATACTTCAATCTGGTAATTTTTGACTTTTCGGTAGAGCGGATGGTTCATGTCGAGTTTCAGGTTGGTGAGTGCGGCGGTGAATTCACCTTTTCCATCCGGACTCATCTTGCAGACCAGTTCACCGGAATTGTCATCGCGATAAATATCGGTCACCTCAAGAGGGGTTTTGTTTTTGACCGCGAATCCCATTTCGCGTAACAGGGTCAACACGGCCCCCCGCCCATATGCCCGGATCGGCAGATGCTGTAAAAGTTCGTTCAACAATGACTGTGCGCTCAAAATAGATTCCTTATCTGAATGAGGACGATTATTGGATTGTGCCAGTATTTACGAGTTTTTGTCAAAACCTTTATAGCTAGCCAAAAACATTTGATAACCCGGCCCATTTTTCCGGAAACATAATTATTTAAAGCTCTTCATCGAATTTTCCGAAAATAATATTAGTAGGAAGCCGAAAAAGAGGTTCCAGCCATTTTTTGTTGCCTATCTCGGAGTAGGGGCTATAAATTACTGATGCGCTCTAATGAGATTCTCTAACCGTCAAAATTTTGTATTGACTTGACAAACCCTAATAAATTCATTAAGTTAGGGGAAGATATCATGAGGAAAATTCGTGCCTGCAAATAAAATTTTTCCGGCTATTAATCTGGTTTTTATCCTCACCATTGCTCTCCTGGTTACTTTGACGATTAGAATCTGGACTCACCCTCCCTATCCATCCAGGGTAGATGGTTCAGCACTGGTAGGATCGCCGAAAAACCTGCAGAAATTAGAGGTTATCAAACCAGGATATAATGCGGGCACGGTATCTCAGGTAGCCCAAAGTAATATATTTCGCAAGGAACGGAGTCCATATGTTCCACCGCCACCACCACCGCCGCCGCCGACTCCAACTCCGGCTCCACCCCCTAAGCCAGCATTACCTCCCCCGAACCTGGTTTTAAAAGGTGTTTTGATGCTGGGTGGCACAAAAATTGCTATTTTACAGGGGCAGTATTCCACTCGAGAAGGTGGAAGGGTAGTGCAAAAGAAAGTGAAGAAAAAAGGTTATGCTCTAGGGCAAATTGTAGGAGATTTTGAATTGACTGAAATTGAAAAGACCACAGTTGTATTGGATGATAATAATGGGCGAAAAATTCGCCTACGATTGGCCACCCGGCCTCCAGACAAGGTTATTCACCGGGAAGGAAATTTTTTATTCCATAAGGACAAAAAATACGATTCCAGAAAATTCAAGGCAACACCGGTTAAAACACAACCTGTCAGGCCAAAGGTGATCCAACCTAAAGTAGAACCGGTAAGCAGACCAAACAATAAACGGGCTCCCATAACCAGAATCTCCGGCGCACCGACTCCGTCACCAAAGGTACATATTTCAGGAAGATAAACTGTCATGTTGAAAAAAACCGATCCTGTAGAAAGCATTCTTCTCAGGCACAAAAAAATTACCGAAAA
>JABIXH010000023.1 GCA_018664975.1 Nitrospina sp.
AACCAGGTTTTCATTCAGGTAGGTATTGACAGCGGTGCAAACAGCCAGATTAATCTGAATACAGAGATTAACCTATCGGCAGTTACGTCTTCAAGTCTGGGAGTCGATGTTCTATCCGTTACCGCGGCAGACGCTGCTTTGACGACCTTGGACTCTATTAATACTGCAATATCACAAGTTACTCAGAGCCGTGGTTCGGTGGGTGCGGTGCAAAACAGGTTGACTCGGTCTGTAGCAAACCTTTCCGTTTCAATTGAGAATTTGCAAGCTGCGGAATCCGCGATCCGAGATGCTGATATCGCAGGGGAAATTGCAACCCTGACACGAAACCAGATTCTTGTACAGACCTCTACAGCAATGGTTGGTCAGGCAAATCTGATTCCACAATCCATACTCCAGTTGTTGGCTTAATCACTTTTAACTCAACGATTTAATCCTTCAAACGTCAGGAGTCTGTCATGAATCAGAAAACAATACCCGGTCCTGCCTACAATATTAAGGCTTTCGAACCGGGTACGGAAACTTCCGGTTTGGAATTTTTAAAATTCGCTAGCCGGGAAACTAATCTTAAAAATCTGGATCAGGCCATTCATAATGTCTCACTAGGAATGGAAATGATCTCCGTGTTAGATAACGCCAGCAGTAAGCTTGAAAACATTCTATCTCAAGTCAAGCAATGGGTCTCACCTGCGTTGGCATCAAACTTTGAAGATGCACAAGTTGCCACACTGGCAGTTAAGATTTCATTAAAGTTGAGGGAATTGGATCAAGTGGCAGAGTCCTGTAAATATAACGGACAAAAACTTCTCAATGGTTCGCTATCCGTTTCGATAAATGCCGATGCACATTCCTACCTGGTTGTCGGAACAAACGGTTCTCCAGCAAACAGGATAAACCTTAATACCAGCCTGAATATTCCTCCTATTAATTCTAAAACTCTAGGACTGGGAGCTTTGTCAATTCATTCTCCCAAAAATGGATTGAAGGGTTTAATGGTTCTGGAAAACGCTTTGGGAATCCTAAACCGATTGAAACAGCGGTCCACGGCTTTAGGAACCCATCTACAAGAAATTCAATTACATTTGTCTACTGCCATTGAGAATCATCATGCGGCAGACATGGCTCCCGACTCCTATGAGCAAGCTAGAGAATTGCTGAAGGTGGCTAGCAATTTTATAAAAAAGAATAAAGGCGAATAAAAAAGAGGCCAAACCCTCTTAATTATTTCCGCACAAAGAATTGTGCGATAAAAACACTCAGGGAAGGAAAGTAAAATGGCTACCAACAGTATCCTTAATAATACCTTATCCAATACAGCCCAAAGATATTTAGGTGTCAATTTTAACCGGGTTGGAAACTCCATCGAAAGGGTATCGTTTGGAACCCGAATCAACAAAGCTTCCGATGATATAGCGGGACTCGCCATTTCCGAAGCCCTCCGATCCGATATTCGCGCATTGAGACAGGGGGCTCGCAACCTCAATGACGGAGTTTCTCTCCTCAATGTTGTGGAAGGTGGACTTAATGAACAAGCCGGCGCGGTCATTCGCATAAAAGAACTGGCCACGCAAGGAGCTTCAGGAACTATTGGTACTTTTGAACGCCAGACTCTACAACTGGAAGTCTCCACTCTGGTGGCAGAAATTGATCGTATTGCGGCAACTACAGAATTCAATGGCAAAACCCTGCTGGATGGGACTTTATCAAAATCGGTTCAGGTTTCCCGGCAACTTTCCATCCAGATTGGAATCAATGGCCAGGATGCCAGCCGGATCAACTTGAATACAGAACTGGACCAGGCCGCAAGCAACTCGTCCAAGTTGGGACTTAGAAATTTGTCGATTACTTCCCAAGAAGGTGCTCTATCAGCTATTACCCAATCGGATGAAGCTTTGAACGCTTTAAATGATTCCCGAGGAAAGGCCGGTGCAGTACAAAACCGTTTTTCCAAAGCCCTCGGTACTCTCGGGGTTTCCATCGAATCCCTGACCGCGGCGGATTCCACTATTCGTGATGCAGACATCGCGGAAGAAATAGCCATTCTGACTCGAAACCAGATTGTGGCCTCAGCCTCAGTCACTATGGTCGGGCAAAGTAATCTTACAAGTCAGAATTTATTGAGTATTCTATAATAATTTATTTAACCTCAATACTGCAACCGGGCACGAATTATCACGTAAAAAAGCATTTAATTATAGTGATTTAGTTAATTCAAGCCCGGGTACCCCTTCAAAATAATCTTCCTCAAAAGTTCCTTCCTGTAACCCTGCGCAATTATTTTTTCTAAAGTTATCTCCAGCTTCTCCGATAGGCCTCATTGAGCATGTTTATATCCTGAATTAAGAACAATTTAATAATTTTTATCAGGAGGTTTTAAAAGTTTAAAAGTGAAGAAACGGATTCTTCACTAAAGGGTT
>JABIXH010000121.1 GCA_018664975.1 Nitrospina sp.
AAGGTTTTGGGTTTTACCTGCGGTAAAACCGGGACAGGGGGTAGGGTGGAATCCTTGCGGCTATATACCCAACGACCATTTATCTTATAAAAGCGTGAGGATTCCCGCATCGTTTGCTCGGAACCCTCCTTAATATAATGTGCGACAAAATCAACCTGGCCTTCAGAATCGTCTCGACTCCCGGCCCGGACACCCACGATTTCCAGTTTTTTCCAAACCACCTCCTCATCCACCAGGGCTGGCCCCAGTCTGGCCATTTCTTTTTTTTCTTCCGGGTGACTGGTGATTACCAAATATTCCCAGTTTTTCTGAGTGAACGCGGTATATCGCGAACGCATTAAATCTTCCGCCGTATCTGCGAAACCGGTTCCCCGGATCAATGGGCCACAACAATCAGTGAAAGGAAAATTTGAACCACAAGGGCAATCTTTCATTTTTTATAATCCCTGCTTTCCAGATTCATTTTTTTTAAATAAATCTTGAAATTGTTCCGGTTGAAGAAGAGGTCGCTTGCACAATTCCAGGTTCTGATCCAGGTGCTCAGGTTGCTTCATGCCAACCAATGCCGTCGCCAGGCCCGGCGCACTACGGGTAAACTGCAAGGCACGTTGAGCCGGGTGGTTCAATGATTTCCCCAATCCGGCCTTGAGTTTCTCTGCCAGGGAAAGGGCCTTCCCTTGACTAATCGACCCACTGGCGATGGGGAAAATGCCTAACTCACGCGCGGCGACTAGAGCGGGCAGGAGCCTATCGCCCACCCTCTGGGTCGACTTACGGATCGCTTCGGGCATGGGCAAATTGAAAGGCAATTGAATAAACCGGAAATGATCATTTTCATCCCCAGCAGATTGTCGAGCTAAATTCTTTGCTCGAGTAAGTGAGATGCTCTGCTCGTGTCCTTCAGGCTGGCGAAACGCTTTCCAAGTGGCAAGGCCGTAGTTTTTAATCTTACCCTCTCTCACCGCCGACTCCAAAAACTCGAATGCCAAAGCCAATCGCTTATAGAAGGTAATGTCATCCACTTTTCCAAGTTGGGTTTCTGGATTATGGATGTAGTACAAATCAATTGTTTTGAGACCCAGGTTTTTAAGACTACGTTCCAGTTGGTCGGATAAATATTCAGGGTGCATACAGTGACAACCGGCCACCAGATCTTCCATCCCGAGCCCCCCTTTACCAATTTGGCTGGCATACCATTTCGTTCCTAATGACTGAGGAAGAAATCCACCCTTGGTGCAAACCAATATCTCATCACGATGAAACTCTCCCGACCCGATCAACCGCTCTAAAGCCAGCCCCACACTTTTCTCCCCTCTCTCCCGGCGGTAGTTAATGGCCGTATCCAGGACATTGATACCATTTTGAACCGACTGGACAATCGCTTGCGTCACTAACTTATCAGTCGAATCATCTGGGTTTCCTAAATAGGTACCCACACCAATAGATGAAACCCAGCAGCCACCGACTTCTCGAAAATGATCTTTCGCACAAAAAGAAGAGAATTTATCTTTGTAACGGGATGTTCCTTCCAAAGTTGCAAATCCGGGCAAAGACATGAGTCGCTCACACTATAAATAGAAATCAAATAATCCCATTGAGGTCTTGAACCTACCTTTTAAACTAAGAGAAGATCAGTTAAACTGGTTTTCTCTTGAAGGGAAATGCCGGACGCTGGCCTTTTCGTTCCGCCAGACGGGAAGGTTTATCTTCATGGCGGGGACTGTCTTTTTCTTCCTTCTTAACCGAGGACTCATCTTTCTTAGGGTCCTTGTCTTGATTCGGTTCATTCATCCTTGTTCTCCCAAACATTCAATCTCTCTTATTCTTTAACAGCATACTTAAAACTAGCACCGCACTCCAAAAAATGTTTCAAATTCATGGGCCGGTTATTCCATTATTGCCAGATCGCTATGAGCTGGCCCCCCACAAATTAGCGTTTAATATTTTTTTCAAAAATATTTTGCCGACTAAAATGTGCAAAAAACGTCAAAATTGTATAAAATAAGATAAATTTACATTTCTAAAATAAGATTTATAAATCCCACTTATATGGGGTTCATAAAAAATAATATCCCACAACCTTTTGAAAATAGGGAATTAATTATTCCGCACCCGGGCGGCCAAATAACTTGGCCTCTAATTTGCTTTAGTCATTGCTGAGGATAAAAGATGGAAACCAGAAATTTGCCAGAAAAAAGAGGTAAAGGAAATAGACGTCTCCTTGAGTCTCAGGATGGTTTCACTCTAATTGAGATGTTAATAACTTTAGCAATTATAGGGATAGCTTTTACGATGTCAGCTTCGAATTTTTCAAAATGGAAAGATAAGCACCAGATCAATGGCCAGGCGCAAAAGGTATATTTTGACCTGATGCTGGCCCGTACCTCAGCGGTCAAAAACAACAACGATGTTCTGGTCACTTTCAGTACTGTCAACGATTCCTACACGGTTCATGACGACACCGATGGTGACGGCGTAGAAGATGCCAGCGAGTCTTCAAAATCTGTGAATCTTGAGGAAAATGCCCAGTTCGCCTTCAACACTGGGATTTCAGATATTGATGGCAACGCCGTTTCTGCGGCAGTTTCATTTGGCGGATCACAAACCGTTACTTTCGACTCAAGAGGTCAGGCCAGCGCAAGCGGGTCGGTGTTTTTGTTGCACGCAAATGATATCGGAATTACCAACGCACGCGCGCGCACCATCAGTGTGTTGAAGGCTACTGGCGCAGTGGATTACTGGACTTATGACTCAACCGTTACACCTCCCTGGAGTTAGTTATGAAGATGTTAACTTCCACAACTCACAAAGGTTTTTTGCCATCGGGTAATAACCAGAAAGGATTCACCCTGATAGAAGTGTTGATCAGCATGGTGATCCTGAGTGTGGGAATCTTCGGCCTTATTAAAACTGCCAGCTCCGTCATATTTTTTCAGAAGCACTCCTCCAATGTTACTGAGGCTACGTTGAAAACTGCGAACAAAATTGAAGAAGTAAAGCGTTTATCTGCTAATGAGCCGACAGGAGGTGCATTTGGCTTCACCTATCTGACCTCTACTTATTTGACGGACGAAGGCTTTACCGAAGTTGATAATCAGACCTACTCAAAATCTGAAACGGATGGGGATTTCACCCAAACTTTGGTTTTACAGGTTTATCCCTCTGGAACCACCGAGACATTTGATGAGCCCACGGGAATTCATATGCTGGAAGTTTTGGTGACAACACAATGGACGGACAGCCGAGGCAGTGGTCGGGAAGTAGAAATGGCGGCGGTAATTCACAGGAGGCAATTCATAGAATGAATACCCTATTTAACAACAATTCTTTGAAACTGATCCGGCAGGAACAGGGAAGCACCATGTTGGTTTATCTTTTCGTTCTTTCTGCAATGGCGGCGGTTGCCATTGCCGCGTTGCAGACAATCACTTTGAATCTCGAAACTTCTCAATCGCATAAAAAAGGTAAGAACGCCTTTTATTCTGCAGAGGTCGGCCTCGATCTTGCGGTCAATGCAGTCATTGATGATTTTGAAGATTTAATCCCCTACACCGAATCCGCGAATGTCGATGGTGCGGATGCGGATGGTTTTATCAATATTGCGAATTACCGCAACTATGCGGTCAAATATAAGGTTACTAATCCACTTGAAGAGTTTTTGTACCAGACTGTTGTAGGCAATACTATTATTTATCATTATGCCTACACCTATGACATAGAAGCTGAGTCAAGTTCGCTCAAAGATTCTTCAAGAGAAAACGTGAACGAACAGATTCGCATTTTGGAAACGCCATTGGTTCAGTACTTTGTATTTTATGGGCAAAGCGGGAATTCTGCCGATATGGAATTGTTCCCGGGTCCGGATATGAACAGTTGGGGGCGCATACATTCCAATGGGGACATATATATTGGAGCCTCCTCAGCAGGCAATCATATTAATATACGTAACTACGATGAAGACGACAACTTGTCTCCGCATTCCATGACGGCCGGAGGCAATATTTATACCTATGCGAAAGACACCGGTAATGACTATGCAGATACCGTTTATGTCAAAACTTCCAGCGTTGGGATCACCAACGAAGTGGCAGAAAAAGAATTGCTGACCGATAATATTACTTCCAGCAATGAAGCAGATGAAGAAGCCCGGTTTAACAATTTTGTTTTGGTAAATGAAGAACCTTACAGCACACCTTCAAAAGATTTGTTTGAACGTGGTGGGTTTTATGAGCAGAGAGCCCAGGACCCTGGCAAAGCCACCATCGACAGTATGACCATCATTGGCACAGGAGGGTTGGGAGCCGGGAATATAGAGGTATTTGTTTCGCGCCCGTCATTAACAGATGTCACTGCCCTGGTTCTGGCCGGGGAGTCTTCTGCTGGCACTGCAGTGGCCGGCCTTCCATTGCCTGTCATTCAGGAAACCAGTGAAGCGTTTGAGGACTGCCGGGAAGGAGACCGGGATGTAGATACCACCGATATTGATCTTTATGCTCTCGGCCTCTGGTATGAGGCCTATCTTGAAGACCAAGGTCTTACCCTTGCGGGAGATGGAATGTTGATCTATACCTCTCGCTCTCCCAACGCATCGTTCACTAACAACGATGCTGACGTTCAGGCGATTCGGCTACTGCCTATAGCCGCCACCTCCAGTCCGCAATTATCTGATGAAACCACTTTAGCAACGGATAATCCGATTTACATCCATGGCGATTTCAACACCATTGACACAAAAGGTGTGGCACTGATTGGTGACGCGATGAATATTCTCTCTAATGCCTTCGTTACTAAAAATTGTGGGATTAGTTTCAACACACTGGTAAACAATCACAGCGCCAGCACGACTACTATCAACGCGGCTCTTTTTGCCGGGCATGTTCCCACAGATAACAATACCGGCGCGTACAGTGGCGGCGTGCATACTTATCCGCGACTCCATGAAGATTGGACTCGCCGTAATGGCAATACAACCAAGTCATTAAATATTAACGGCTCATTCATCAATCTTTGGGACAGTGTGCAGGCCGACGGTGAATGGTGCCTGGGTGGAGATTGTTATTCGGGCCCAACAAGAAACTGGGGCTGGGATGTGCGCTTTCAGGACCCTGAGTTCTGGCCGCCTTTTATCCCATCCATATTCAGTGTTGAAAGAGTGGGCTTTCTGGAATAGTCACAAGACGAGGAAAATACGATGAACCTGTCACTAAAAAAACCTGAATGGAAAATGAATGAACGCGGATTCACTCTGACCGAAATACTGGTTGGCACCGCCATCTCTTTAGCCCTTCTTGCCCTTATAGCTGGAGTCATTCAATCACAGGGGGACACCTTCTCAAGGCAGAGCCAGTTGGGCCAAATGCAAGCTAACGGCAGGGGAGCGACTGACTTCATCTCTCGCAGTGTCCAGAACGCCGGATTCAATGTAACCCGTGGAAAAAGGTTTCTGGCGGCTTCCGATCATTACATCACCATGGTGTATGATGAAGATAATGACGGAGCGATTCAAAATGATGACGTGATGACTTATGCCATCTCCGATCCGACAGGTGCCAACAACGAAACTTTTACCATCTCTCCGTTTTTCGATGAAGACGGAGACGGCAATGTCGCCAGCACAGAAACCCGGGATTACGTAATTTCTCTGGCTATAACGGGTCCCCCGTTTCAGTTCTACCTCATCACTCCCAATAATTCAGACAGCGGTGTCGTGCAAAATAAAGTGGCTCGAGATATCGATAATATCGTCTTCCGTTATTTTGATAAAGATGGGGACGCTTTACCAGCAGGGGTAACGGTTGATGGAAACGGAGATCCCGTTCCTCCTTATGTCATTCCTGCAGATGAATTGAACGATATCCGCAAAGTTGAAATGGATATCACTGCACTATCTAAAGATGAAGACCCGAATGAGGAATACCTGAACAACGGTACTTACTTATCTGGCAGTGTCGCCGCCATCGCAGGTGGATCTACTTCTTTTAGCGACCGCTTTCGTCGACAAACCTTTTCAGCAGTCACTTCGCCGAGAAATCTGGTAACCGCTCCCTGGGGGAAAATTTCTTTAGTTGCCGATCCCACTCCTGTCAGTTGCCCGGACGACTCAACCACCATTACGGCGAGCGTCGTTGATTCTGAGGGAGAAGGTGTCGATTCTGGTGTGTCGGTCTCCTTCAATACCAGTGATGGCACGGTCAGCCCTGAAACAAATGCGACCGTTGGATCGGGAAACGCTACGACCACACTGACTTACGATTGGTCGTCTCCCAGCATCACAGTAACTCTTTCTGCCAGTGCCCTTATTGATGTAGATGGAGAAGATTATCCGGTATTTAACGCCATTCCTGTTTCTTTTGAATCGGGTACAGGTATTTTCACGGATGATTTTTCCGATGGGAACAGCGATGGATGGACTGAAACAGGGGGGGCTAACTGGAATGTCGCGTCTACACAGTATAAAACCGCCTCCAATAATGCGGCTTTTTCCTCAAATGGTTGCGCCGCCTGGCAGGATTACGTAGCCCAGGTAGATATCCAGCGTAACGGATCATTGAGCGCGACCGAATATGTAGGCCTTGCCATAAGATATCTGGACTCGGACCAGTATTATATGGCAAAAATTTCCTGCTCAACCAATTGTGGAGGAGGTCCCAACGATGATCAATATATCCTGGAGTTGGTGAAGATTGATATCAATGAAACCACTTTAGTCAGTTCAGCCGCTTTTGACTTTGATAATAACGAAGATTATACCTTGAAGGCCAGTGTCGTCGGGGATGACCTCAGTGCAAAGTTCTGGAAAACGAGCACGACGGAGCCTGCCGATTACGACATCACCATTGTTGACACCAGCTTTACTCAGGGTCAAATTGCTTTAACCACATCTACCAGCTCTACCACCTACGACAATGTTATTGTCACCCCTTCATCTTGATATGATGCCCTAGGTGGAAAGACATTTCGGCTTGTTCTCTCCCCACCTTATCTGCGGGAAGAGGCATCCAGCACCTTGGTTTGTCTGTGCCCTAACGAAACAGACCAAAATACTCCATAACTTTCAATATGTTATGATAAAATATTCGCATGATTGATCAGCGCTTGGTTTCTAATTTCAATTGGATATTTTTTCTAACATGCCTGGGAATATCTATTCTGGGTGTAGTGATAATATACAGTGCCAATCATGGTCGGCCAGAAGCTTTTTTTCGCGGACTTTACATCAAACAAATTTACTGGATCGGCTACGGACTGGTTGCCATGCTCATCGCCCTGGCATTGGATTACCGCTGGTTTAGTCGCTATGCCTATCTCATATATTTTATTACTCTGTTAGCCCTCGCTTATGTCCTGATCAATGGAGTGGTGGCATCCGGCTCTCGTCGCTGGGTTTACATAGGTTCCATCAGTATCCAGGTTTCAGAGTTTGCCAAAGTGTCACTTATCATTGCCTTGGCAAAATACTTCGAATCAGGAAAAATGTCAGGACAATATACGTTAAAAGATCTACTCATCCCTGCCTTGATGACTGCCTTATTGGGTGGACTCATTGTTGTCCAGCCCGACCTCGGAACCACTATGATGGTATTTTTTATTTTCCTGGTTTTCATAGCCGCTATCGAAATGAATAAAGCAACTTTGATAAAACTATTCAGTTGCGGCCTCCTGATGGCTCCGGCAATTTGGTTCTTCCTGAAGGATTATCAGAAAACCCGGCTCTTTACCTTGTTCAATCCGGAGTTGGACCCTCTTGGCGCTGGCTACCATTCTATCCAGTCCAAAATCGCCATTGGGTCAGGTGGGTTTTGGGGGAAAGGCCTCCTCGCAGGAACCCAAAGTCGACTCAATTTTCTGCCAGAAAAACATACAGACTTTATTTTTTCAGTCTTCGCTGAAGAAACCGGATTTTTAGGAGTCGCCGTTCTTTTATCCTTATTTCTCTTTATCATTCTGAAGGGATTGAATATCGCTTTTCGGGCCGGGGATCGATTTGGTTTTTTCCTTGCCTTGGGGCTTATCAGTTCCATCTCGTTTTATATTATTTTCAATGTCGGTATGACCATCGGCCTGTTCCCCATCACCGGCATTCCCCTGCCCCTCTTGAGTTATGGCGGCTCTTCTCTCATTACTAATTTTTTTGCTATCGGCCTTCTTCTCAATGTTGAAATGCGAAGAGCATTGCATTAAGACAAAAATCTCCTGCCTGGTTTTTCTCAAGTTTTGACCGTCATGCCATGCTATAATTTTCGAAACGCCCTACATCAACAGGATATTCATGTCGTCTGAAATATTTATAAATTCCAACCAACGCGAAATCCGTGTTGCCCTGATGGAGAACCATCAGGTCTCGGAACTGTTTATTGAACACAAAACCAACAAAGGAATTGTGGGAAATATTTATCGCGGCAAGGTCACCAAAATTCTTCCTGGAATGCAAGTTGCCTTTGTAGATATCGGACTGGAGAAAGCTGGCTTCCTTTATGTAGGGGATATTGATGTTATTGATATGCTCGGTCTCGAAGACGAGTTAGACCCTCCACCTCTGCATGATGACAAAGATGATTCCTTTGCTGGAAAACCTGGCAGGCCCAATCATGAAATCCGCATTCAGGATATATTGCAAGAAGGCCAGGAGATTCTGGTACAGGTTGCGAAGAATCCGCTGGGAACCAAAGGGGCACGCATCACCAATTACATTACTTTGCCTGGACGCTACCTGGTTTATATGCCCACGATCAATCACATCAGCGTATCCCGGCGAATTGAGGATGAAGATGAAAAAGAACGGTTAAAGAACTTGATCAGCGAAATTGGTAACCCTGGTGAGGGCTATATTGTAAGGACTGCAGGGCAAGACGCCACCGCGGCTGATTTTGAGTCGGATCTCAAATTTCTCCATCGCCTTTGGGAAAACCTGGAACTCCAATCTGAAAACAAGAGCGCTCCACATCTAGTTTATGAAGACCTGAATCTGATCTTTCGTTCTATCCGCGATCTTTTCGCTAATGACACCGAGCGACTTGTGATTGACTCAAAGTCGGATTTCACCAAGTGTCTGGAGTTCTGTTCCACATATCTCCCCCATTTGTCAGATAAGATTGAACAATATAAAGACCCCATGCCCATTTTTGACCACTATGGAATAGAGATGGATATTAGCCGTGCATTAGGTCGTACCATCTGGCTTAAGTCTGGAGGTTATATCACCATTGATCAAACAGAAGCGCTGGTTGCCATTGATGTCAATACCGGGAAATATGTTGGCCACAATGATCCAGAAGATACCATCCTGAAAACCAATCTTGAGGCGGTTAAAGAATTCGTTTATCAGCTACGCCTCCGGAATATTGGCGGTATCATCATTGTAGATTTCATCGACATGACCAAGGAAGAAAGTAAGGAAATGGTAACCAACGCCCTCAAACAGGCACTTAAAGCTGATCGCTCACGAACCCGCATCCTGAAAATTTCCGAATTGGGCTTGGTAGAAATGACACGTAAACGCGTACGCGCGAGTTTGGTTCAAACCCTTTGTGATCCTTGTGACTATTGTAATGGGAAAGGTTATATTAAAGGCACCACGACTGTTTGTTACGAAATTATCCGGGAAATCCAAAGACGGGGAACCGATAATATCACTAAAAAACAAATTTGCATTGAAGTGCACCCGACCGTTTATGACATGCTCTTCGAGGAAGAGAGTAGCTTTCTCGAAGAAATGGAAAAGCAAGACAATATTGAAATCACTTTTCAAGTAAACCCAAAACTGCATCGGGAAAAATACAATATTTTGGCATCATAAAAATGAGGACCCACAAATGAAAAAAATCGCATTTCATCCATTCCAGGCAATTCTTTTATCAGGCTTTCTATTTGCTTACGGTTGCGGCACCGCGGGGAAAAACTTTGATGAGTCCCTTTATAAAAACATTGTTATAGGAACAACAACTCAAAAAGAAATCCATTCCATGTTTGGAGCTCCTTTTAAAAAAGGCATCCAGAACGGTTATCCGGTTTGGACTTATGAGTACAATTTTTACAACTCACTGGGTAAGGATATCACCAAAGATATGGTCATCGTTTTTAACCATCGTGGTGTAGTGAAATCTCATCAGATGATGACCAATCAGCCTGAGTCCACTGATAGCAAGTCTTAATAGAAAAATGCAATTATCGGTATTTAGTATTCTCTCTGCCCGGTATTGCACCTGCACGATTTTTTATTCCCCAAAATTTGAATCCAATCCGCTCCTTACGGACTCCAAGTAGAACCTATCATAGTTTATTGTTCTCCGCTTATTTGACGAATTTATGATTTTTTCCCCCAGGCACTTCCGCAAACAATCCCATATAAAGGCAACAGAATGTTAGGTTTCAGCAAATCCCAATGGGGCACACTGCATCTGACCTGGGTCGCATTTTTTCTGACCTTTATCGCCTGGTTCAACATGGCGCCCTTCAACACCACAATCATGCACGCCTTGGGCCTGTCTTCTGCTGAGATCAATGTATTGATGATTTGCAATGTTGCGCTAACCATTCCAGCACGAATCATTATTGGTTTCTGGGTGGATAAATATGGCCCACAAAAAATATTCACTAGCCTTTTAGTCTTTTCCGGACTGGTATGTTTTGGGTTCGCCCTGTCACAAGGGTTCAAGTCGTTACTTGTCACTCGCTTGCTGATGGGAATTGTCGGCGGTGGATTTGTGGTCGGTATAAAAATGATCGCTGAATGGTTTCCGCCAGGAAAAATGGGAATCGCCCAAGGAATTTATGCGGGTTGGGGCAACTTCGGTTCTGCTTTTGCGGTGTTTTCCCTTCCGTTAATAGCCCTACCCTTTTCTGAAGATACCGGGTGGCGGGTAGCAACAGGTCTCTCAGGATTATCTTGTCTGATCTGGGCAGGAGTCTATTACAAGTTTTGTCCTGACGCCCCAGGAAAGGGTCGGGGTTTCCAGGTAGACCTGCATGGCGTGATTGAAGTGACTTCATACCGGGATTTAATCCTGCACATCCTGGTTCTCATCCCTGTTTATGGGGCTATGGCTCTGTTCATCTGGAAACTTTCCGGTCATCCACTCTCATTGATCTCCAATACTCTTTCCCTGCTCCTGATTCTCGGCATCGTATTACTTTTCACTCTGAATGGATTTCGTTGTTGGCAAGTTAATTTATCTAGATTGCAACATCCTGTGCCCGAGGAAGAAAAATATGCGTTCAGTCAAATTGCTATATTGAGCCTGGTCTATTCCCTTACATTCGGTTCCGAGTTGGCAGTCATTTCAATGTTCCCGCAGTTTCTGCAAACAACGTTCTCCCTCTCTGTAGGGTTAGCCGGAATACTGGCCTCCAGTTACGCTTTCATGAATCTTGTCGCTCGCCCCGGAGGGGGCTGGGTGTCTGATCAATTTGGCCGCAGAAGAACCCTTTTTATCATGATCATTGGAGGTATGGTAAGCCACTGGTTTATGAGTGAAATAGATTCCAACTGGCAACTTTCCAGTGCCATAGCCCTTACGATAATAGGTTCTATCTTTTTAAAAGCCGGCAACGGGGCCTGTTTTGCGATGATCCCCTTGATACACAAACCACTTACTGGGAAACTGGCTGGCATGGCAGGGGCCTACGGGAGTGTTGGGGCGGTGTTTTTTCTCACCCTGTTCAGCTTCGTGACCCCACAAATATTTTTTAAAGTCATCGCTGGCTACGCTTTTATGGTATTCTTGGCCCTGTTTTTTTTACCGGGCCACGCCCGGTCGAAATAAGTCCAGTCGCAAATAATAGATCAAGCACTGTTGAGCTTTACTATTGCTTACTCACATTTCCTCCCTCGTTAGAGGGCCGGGCCACGCCCGGTCGAAATAAGTCTAGTCGCAAATAGTAGATCAAGCATTGCTGGGCTTTACTATTGCTTACTCACATTTCCTCCCTCGTTAGAGGGCCGGGCCACGCCCGGTCGAAATAAGTCTAGTCGCAAATAGTAGATCAAGCATTGCTGGGCTTTACTTGATTTCTAAAATTTGCTCGCCTGAAAAGTTTTTACCAGTTTCCTACTTCATGAGAAGGTAAAGTTCTATGGGATTTACATGCGGCCTCGTCGGCCTCCCCAACGCAGGAAAATCAACTCTGTTCGGTGCTTTGACACGAACCAAAGCCCAGGCAGGAAATTATGCGTTCACCACAATCGAACCCAATAGCGGGATCGTACCTGTTCCCGATATACGGCTGGACACCATCACTCACTATGTCAAGACCAACAAAATTGTTCCCACTACCATGGAGTTTGTTGACATCGCCGGGCTTATCAAGGGTGCCTCTAAGGGAGAAGGTCTGGGGAATAAGTTTCTCGGACATATTCGTGAGGTAGATGCCATTGCCCATGTGGTGCGCTGTTTCGAGGATGGTAATGTCCCACATGTCAGCGATATCATCGATCCGGCTTCAGATATCGACACCATCAATACAGAATTGATCATCGCCGATATGGAAGCCCTCGACCGCCGAAAAACAAAAATTGAAAAACTGGCGAAATCCGGAGACAAGGAAGCACGTATGCAGGTAGAAGTGGTTGCCAAACTGGCCGAAGCCCTGGATCAAAATCAACCAGCACGAGCGGTGACCGGTTTCAATGATGAAGAGAAACAGTTCGTAAAAAGCCTGACCTTACTAAGTGCCAAACCTGTCCTCTATATCTGCAATGTCATGGACCCCGGTGATACAGAAAACGAGTTGGTGCAAAAGGTCAAACAAATTGCTGAACAGGATGGCTCATCAGTCGTTGCCCTTGCGGGAAAAATTGAAGGGGAAATAATGGAGATCGAAGACCCCGAAGAACAGCAAATGTTTATGGAAGAAATGGGGCTGACCGAAACCGGACTCGACCGCATGATTTCCGCCGGGTATGGCCTGCTCGAACTCTCCACCTATTTCACAGCAGGAGAAAAAGAAACCCGGGCCTGGACGATCCCAAAAAATGCCAAAGCTCCGGTTGCCGCAGGTGTGATCCATACCGACTTTGAAAAAGGATTTATTCGCGCCGAAGTCTATAGCCTGGAAGATCTGGTTCAGCATAAATCTGAAGCCGCAATTAAAGAAGCAGGAAAATTGAGAGTCGAAGGAAAAGATTACACCGTCCAGGACGGCGATATCATGCACTTCCGCTTTAACGTTTAGCTCGCATCATTTCTGCCACGAAGGCACCAGGCAACGCGGGGTTTTGCCTTCCAGAGCATCCAGCACATTATCAGCCACAAGATCGGCCATTGTATCTCTTGTCTCATGACTGGCACTGCCGATATGCGGGAGCAACATCAGGTTCTCCAACTCAGTCATACCCTCAGTGAGTGCCGGTTCGTTTTCATAAACATCCAGTGCCGCGCCAGCAATTCTACCTTCCTTTAACGCTTCCACCAGAGCCTTATCGTTCACCACCTTGCCTCGAGCAGTATGGATGAAATAAGCAGTGGGCTTCATCAATAAAAATTGATCCTTGCCGATCATATATTGAGTCTGCTCCGTCAATGGAGCGTGGACGGTAACAAAGTCAGATTTCTGCAGCAATTCTTCCAATGGAGTATAAATCGCATTCAACTCTCGTTCCTTTTCTAAAGGCATTCGATTTCGGTTGCAATAGAGAATCTTCATATTAAAACCCGCTGCTCTGCGAGCGACCGCTGAACCGATTTCACCACAACCAATTACACCCAGAGTTTTTCCATATACATCTGCGCCCAGAAACATTTTCGCCTGCCATCCTTTGAACCGGTTCTCCCGGGTGAATCGGTCACTGGGAACAATGCAACGAGCGGCTCCCAAAATCATCGCCCAGGTTAGATCTGCGGTGGTTTCGTGCAGAACCCCAGGGGTATTCGTTACCCAAATTCCCTTATTTGCGGCATACGCTACATCGATATTATTGAATCCCGCCCCATAATTGGCAATGATCTTTAAATTCTCTCCACAATCAATAATGTCCCGGTCAATTTTGTCCGATAAGTAAGTGATGATCGCCGCACTTTCAGACGCATATTTTTTGAGATTATCAGGAGTAGGCGAATTTTCAGTCTGATTGGTCCGCAATTCGCAATGTGAGTCCAGCTTTTCCAAAGCGGCCTCGGGAAACATATTGGTAACGGTAACGATGGGCTTCACTCTGAACCGTCCTTTCATATTTTCTGTGGTAAAATAAAAACCTGATTTTAAGGGAAAAATTTAATCAATCCCATGAAAATTTTATTCCTCGTCCCGCCTGAAACCATTTCCCTCGAATCCTCCGTGCCAAAAGCACTGGAAGGAGGGAAAGGCTATTATCCGAAACTCGGACTTCTCTACGTTGCGGCCTACTACGAGCGCGAAACCGGAAACACCACAACTTTTATCGACTGTCCCCCGGAAAACGTGTCAGAGGAAGCTTTACTCGCACGTGTTCGGGAAATCAAACCAGACATGATCGCCATGAGCATCATGACTTTTAACCTGCTCGATGCTCTTCGTACGGCAAAGATTCTGAAGCAGGAACATCCGAATCTGAAAGTTTGCCTCGGCGGCCCCCATGTCAATTTATACCCGAAAGAAACTCTCAACCTGCCAGAAATCGATTATGTAGTTTTTGGTGAAGGTGAAAAGATATTTACCCAGCTGGCACAGGCTTTGGAAACCAATGAACAATCATTATCATCCATAAACGGTCTGGGTTGGAAAGAGAATGGAAGCTCACATATTAACCCGGCAGAAACCGAGCTTCTTGATCTCAATGAATTGCCTTTTCCCGCCCGTCATTTGGTAGATGTTTCGAGCTACCAGCATATTATTGGCGAAGGCCGACAGTTTTTCACCATCCAGGCGACCAGAGGGTGCCCGGCGGCTTGTTCCTTCTGCGATATTCGCAAAACCAAGTTCCGCATCCGAAGTCCCGAAAGCGTGGTCAACGAAATTGAAGAACTGGTCAAGATGGGAGTCGATGATCTGTTTTTTGTCGATGACACCATCACCATCGACAAAAAAAATGTGCTGGCAATTTGTGATTTGATCGTTGAGCGTGGAATCAAAATTAATTTCAAGATATCTGCCCGGGTTGACACCATCAACACAGAAGTGGTGACCGCGCTTAAAAAGGCCGGGTGCTATCGCATCCACTTTGGCATTGAGTCCGCAAGCCCGAAACATTTAAAGTATTTGCAAAAAGGCCAAACGCCGGAAAAAGTGGAGCGGGCAATAGAAATGACTCGTAAGGCTGGCATAGGATTCTTCGCTTATATGATGATCGGCATTCCTCATGAGACCAAAGAAGAGATGTTCGCCACCGTTGATTTTGCTAAAAAATTACGGCCCGATTACGCCCAATTTTCAATCTGCACCCCTTACCCCAAGGTAGAACTTTATTATCAAATGCTGGAAGAAGGTATCGTGCCGGAAGATTACTGGCAGGAATTTGCCGAAAATCCTACCGCTGATTTTAAAATTAAATTCTGGAACAAGGATTTCAGCGAAGAAGAATTGCGCCAGATTCAGGATGAGTGCCACGCCAGGTTTTACCGCAGTCCCACCTACATCATGAAACAAATTACCCAATTAAGGTCCTGGGCCGACTTCACCGCCAAAGCCCGCATGGGAACCAAAATCCTCACCAGCCGGTTGGGAATTTAGTCCGCTAAGCGTGGAGCTGTTATATTCTGTCTTCATGCCCCGAAGGGATGCAATGTGCAAGAGCTTTTTACTGCTAGCAATTGTGTTCTCGGCTCAACGAGCCATTGCCATCTTCCTCCCGAGGGTTAGTCAAAGAGATTGGTAGGTTTACCATCAATACTGGTTTGATTATTTTTCTTCCAGTACTCTTTGACACCTTCATCACCAATCTTTTCTGTCCAATGAACCAGGTCGCCCCGGTCCTCCTGATATACATAGTTGGGAACCGCGAATCCGCAGGAGGTTTGAGCGGAATCAACTTCGAGCAAAAATATCTGCCTCGAACCCGGATACTCGGGAAAGAGAGAGATCCATTCGTTCCACTCTTCGTCTCTGGAATGAATAGTTCGGGCTTTTCCATAAACTCTTAATATCAACGGCTTTCCCGCAAAGGAGCAGAACATGAGGGTCATGCGGGATTGCTCCAATAAATGGGCGGCTGTTTCGTTACCGCTTCCGGTAAGGTTGAGCCATATCAATTGATTTGCGTTCAGGATACGAAGGCTGTCCATACCCTTTGGAGAAAGATTGATGCGACCCTCGGGAGCGGCAGTGCCAACAAAGAATATTTTCTGATCATCAATAAATTCCCGCAATTTCCCATTCAGTTCCGTGTAGAATTTAGCCAAAGTTTAATGAACCTCCCTCAATAAATGTTGTAAAATTAAAATAATCTATTTAGCTAATAAAATCCATACAGGAATTCACAATCCCCATGCTTAAAATCAACGAAATTTATGCCAGCATTCAGGGGGAATCCTCTCACACTGGCCTGCCCTGCGTTTTTATCCGATTGACGGGATGCAATCTGCGCTGTTCATGGTGTGACACTGCCTATGCATTTCATACGGGAAAAGATCTTTCCGTGGAGGAAGTTCTGCAAAAAGTCGCAGCTTTTGCGCTTCCGCTGGTCGAGATAACGGGCGGGGAACCTTTAATGCAGGAACAGGTTTATCCGCTTATGGAATCACTTCTGGAAAAGGGATACCGCGTTATGCTGGAGACAGGAGGGTCACTACCGATCCATAAAGTCCCAGAAAAAGTAATAAAAATTCTCGACATTAAATGTCCCGGTAGCGGTGAGGAAAAAAAGAACTACCTTGAGAATCTGCATCACCTTTCCCCGCACGATGAAATCAAGTTTGTTCTACTTGATCGGGCTGATTATGAGTGGAGCCTCAGTCTGATACAAAAACATGACCTGGCCTCCTCCGCGCAGATATTATTTTCCCCGGTTTATGACAAGCTAGAACTGAAAGATCTTTCCCAATGGATACTTGAAGACCGGTTACCCGTACGCTTGCAAACCCAACTTCATAAAGTCATCTGGAGCAAAGATGC
>JABIXH010000309.1 GCA_018664975.1 Nitrospina sp.
ATTTTTTCCAGCATGTTCCGGGGTGAAAACGCCCGCGAAATATTTGAAGAACTCAATCGAGAATTCAACCGCTCCGGGTTTCGTTCCGGCAATTCCTTTTTCCAGAGCCTTTTCTTTGGTGGGGCCGTAGGAGGACTAGGAAGAATTCTCAGATTCATCCCAGGGCCAATTGGAAAAATAGGAATGGGGTTGAAACTGGCACAAGTAGTAGGCTCCTCTTTGTACGCCTTACATAAAATGAAACAGCAGAAACAGACGGGGTCAACATCGCCACCACCGATATCGGATAATCCGGTGATGGAAAGCTTAAAGGGAATGTTTGTAAAAAAAGATTCCACATTGGATATGGATTTTTATATTTCCATTCCACCGTTAGAAGCCCTGAACGGGTCTCGCAAGAAAATCTCCTATCAAGTTAACGGAAAAACCGAACAGCTTATGGTTCGCATTCCTCCGAACTTTGCTTCAGGCGGGAAACTCCGAATCCGTGAAAAAGGAAAGATTCAAGATGAAAAACGTGGAGACTTGATCCTAACCATCCATGTTGACGCAAGCCCCCAATGAACAAGCAACAAATTCTCGATTTCTGGATTCTATTTTTTAAAGACCTTCTGATCGGTACCTTTAAAAATATTTTTATATTTGGTGTTGCTGGTTTTTCTCTTGGCGTTTTATCAAGTTATATATTTAACATTCAAGTGCTCGACCACGCTGAATGGAATATTTGGCTGGAAACTACCATCCTGACTCTGGTTTGCGTTGGCTATCTCGGCTTGGGAATGTTTCATAGCTGGATAGCCTGCAGTCTCCTACTTCTTGGTAAAAAAATGCGGGAGGCACTATCAGGCCTGCAGGAATTACTGGACTGGCTAACCCGTGAAGTGATTGGGCGTTTTCCAAAATTTCAGAAAAACATACCAAAAGCTGAACTGGGGCAAAAATATGACCAAATCGGTAATGAACTTCGCCAAAAACTGAAACAACGGGGAGGTGTCTCGGGATTTTTTGTTAGCCTCATGTTTGGGATCATCCTCAAAGCATTACGCTTCTTTTTTCTGGATGATGTGGTAGATGAACTACATAGAAAAGAGAAAGAAGAAATTACTTCCGCCGATATCGAACATGCTGTTCGCAGAGTGGGAACAGAAGTGATGATCGCCCCCATTACTGACAGCATTTTTCTATTCCAAGTCGTTAATTTTGTTATTGGCCTAATCTTATTTGCCCTGCCGTTTACCTTGCTCTGGTTGATTTAATTATTTGAAACCTATTTGCTCCATTGACATCCAAGTACAACAGGTGTACTTTTGCTTTTTATAAATATATACTTTCATTATGAAATTTCGCCAAATACTTACAACTTGCCTCTTGGTCTTGAGCTTAGGTATTTTGTCCGGGTTCAGTCCCATTCTGCATAGCCATGACCTGGATTTGCACGATGACCATGAAAATTGTTTCAGTTGCGAATGGAATCAAGTAAGCATTGACCAAGATCTCGGTTGCTCGGATTTGGAGGCCTATTGCTTCGAGCAGACTCACGAACTCACTATAAACAATCCAGACTATCTGGCTCTCCCCTCTCCTTTTCTTAGTCGCGCACCCCCTACCTCATTATAGAAGCTGTTTCTTTTTGTCCATGAAACTTTTATTCCCCTAAAAAGTAATCCACCTCCTCTTCAAAGAGTCACGGAGCATTTTCTAGTGCATTGATTTAGTGCGTGGGAATTTAATCTATGCAACAAGGTAACCATGAATTTCATACGAATTATTTTAAGTATATTTTTTATCCTGTTTTCATCCGGTCTTAGCATGGCCCATGAAAAAGGTGCGCCCTTTTCAGGAGCTATAAGCGAACCCATAAAAGTTCACCACGCTCATATCGAAAATGAGCAAAGCATTGGTTTTTCTTTTTATGATGACTTTGAGAAAGAAGAAGGAGAAAAAAAGCGATCTGCGATGGAAACGAGTGTAGAGTTTGGGGTAGCCTGGAATAAAGCCTTTGACCTGGGATCTGAAATCACAATTCCTCTTTCAGACCTGGGTACCGATGACAACCGCTACGCTTTGGGAGACATTGAAATTTTACCCATCAAATATGCATTTCTGAATCAACCTGAAACTATTTTGACGGGCGCAATGAGCATCGGTCTGCCCACTGGTGATATAACGCATGGGTTTGGAGAAGAGCAAACAAAACTTGGAGCGCTATTATTTTTTGATCAAAGCTGGAGAAACTGGTTTTTCGGTGCCAATATCGAGTTCGAGTCAGTTGTTTCAGGCCCCACCGAAACCGAAGCAGAGCTTGCCTTTGCTATCAGCTATTCCTTTATAGAAGAAACCGGGCAAGGAGTCGCCCCTTCCAAACCCAAACAAGCTATTGTCCCCGTTCTCACCTTAGAATTAATTTCTGAAAATGTTTTAAGCGGGTTGGAAAAAGAAAATGACACTTTATCAATTTTACCGAGTTTACAAATATGGAATCCAACCAGCGGCTGGCAGGGAGCCCTCGGTGCTGAATTCCCATTAAGCACCTACAGAAATAACGACTTTAAAATACATTTCACACTGAGGAACCATTTCGATTGGGGCCATTGGCTCGGATAAAGCCAATTTATGCAAAGACACTCATTTTAAAGTAAAATATTTCATTCTCTTTAGAAATCAAATCTATTTCAGACGGTCTACTTGTAAATGCTTTATACTGAAAGCTTTATCACATAGAAGGCCGAAATAAAGCATGAGTCATTTTTTTAAAGCAGTAATCTTTTTAATTGGTATTTTTAATTTTATACCTTTTTACGGTCAGGTTTATGCTGAACCCATCCCTGTTTTTGTTAGTATCTTGCCGCAAAAATATTTTGTAGAACGAATTGGCGGCAATGAGGTTAACGTGGAAGTCATGGTAAACCCCGGAGAGAGTCCAGCCACCTTTAACCCTAATCCAAAAAAAATGAGTCGCCTGGCCCAGGCAAAGTTGTACTTCAGCATTGGTGTACCTTTTGAATCCATTTGGATTGATCGGATTCATGCCATCCAACCCAACTTAAAGTTCGTTCCTTTACACGAGAACACTCACGAAAAACTAGAAAATGATCACGGGCATAATCCCCTATCCGACCATTCACATGGCTACGGAGACCCACATATTTGGACCAGCCCCGCGAAGGTTAAAATCATGGCCCATAAAATCACAAGCACACTGGTCCGTTTCAAACCACAGAGGAAAAAATATTTTGAAGAAAATCTTCAGTCGTTCATCCGTGAACTGGAGAAACTTGACAGGGATATTCGGGAAATTTTTTCTAAAAGCACCAACCGCCGCTTCATGGTTTTTCATCCTGCCTGGACTTATTTTGCCAAAGACTATGGTCTGGAACAGGTTTCCATCGAAGAGGGAGGAAAAGAACCTGGGCCTCGTGCATTACAAAGAATAATTGAAAAGGGCAAAAAGCTCGAGATTAAGGTAATATTTGTACAAAAACAATTTGGTTTTTCCATCGCCAAGAAAATCGCAAATATGATCGGAGCTACCGTCCGCGAAATGGACCCCCTTAAAGAAGACTATATGAATAACATGCGGGAAACAGCTCAAGCAATTTCTGGAGCATTGCAGTAAAAATGGATTCTGTAATAAAAATAAGAGACCTTCATTTCAGCTATGGCGGTCCCAAAATTTTAGAAAATATTGAAATCGATATTCAGCGCAATGAGTTTATCGGGATGGTTGGTCCTAACGGAAGCGGAAAAACTACCCTGTTGAAAATCATTATGGGTGTATTGACTCCCGACTCAGGTACTGTTGAGGTTCTGGGAAAGCCCCCCTTCCAGTCTGTTAAAGAGATAGGCTATATGCCGCAACTCACTCCTTTTTCCAGGGATTTTCCAATCAGTGTGGAAGACACGGTCTTAATGGGACGACTGGGTAAAACATCCAGCATTGGATTTTTTAATAAAGCGGATAAACATGCGGCTGAAAAGGCAATGAACGATGTCGGAATATTTGACCTGCGTAAACGGGTTATCGGTTCCTTATCCGGCGGACAATTGCAAAGAGTTCTGATCGCCCGGGCTCTCACTTGCGAGCCAGAAATTATGATTCTCGATGAACCCACTGCCAATGTCGATATGAAAGTTGAAAAAGATATCTTCGACATGCTTAAGCAGTTGAATGAAAAAATCACCATCATCGTTGTGACCCACGACATTGGGTTTATTTCGCAATACATTCACCGGGTGGCCTGCATCAACCGCACACTCATTTGCCACCCTACCTCGGAACTGACCGGAGAAACGATCGAGAACATGTACGGCTCTCATGTACATATGGTTCACCATCATCATGAGGATGAAAACAGAATATGAGTAGTTTTTTCGATGCGGTTTCTTCCCAGGCATTCATGCAAAACGCAATCATCGGCGGCATTCTTGCCAGTGTGGCCTGCGGCGTGGTGGGTTCTTATGTAGTGGTGAAACGAATTGGTTATCTGGCGGGTGGCATTGCCCACGCTGTATTGGGTGGAATGGGTATTGCCTATTATCTGGGTAGGCCTCCTATTGAGGGAGCTTTGGTTGCGGCTCTGGTTTTTGCAGTAATTCTGGGATGGGTGAGCCTGCGGATGCAACAACAGGAAGATACCGTTATCGGTGCCTTATGGTCAGGAGGCATGGCTGTAGGAATTCTATTTATTTCACAAACTCCCGGCTACAATGTCGATCTCATGAGTTTTTTATTCGGGAATATTTTGATGATCTCCTCCGATGATCTTTTCTGGATCGCCAGTTTAGACGTCCTCATCCTTCTAATCGTTTTTCTATTTTATAAGCAGTTTCTGGCGGTATCCTTTGATGAAGAGTTCGCGCGTCTGCGTGGAATCCCGGTAGAAAGATTTTATTTGCTCTTTCTTACTCTTGTGGCATTAACAGTGGTCATTCTGATTCAAATTGTCGGGTTGATTCTGGTAATTGCTCTGTTAACACTTCCGGCGGCAGTATCCAGTCAGTACGTCCGTTCACTGAATCTGATGATGCTGTTAGCCACTATTCTCGGAGTATTTTTCACGACCGGAGGTCTGGCAATATCCTACCAGCCCGACCTGCCACCCGGACCCACTATCATTCTAGTGGCAGGAACATTTTACCTGTTATCTTTGATCCTCAACCGATTCTGGAAAAGAGCGTGATATGAGTGACTCTTGTTCACATCTGGACGAGGAACTGGCGCAGGGTTCTAAACGAAGAATTCTCTGGCTGGTTTTTTGTATCAACCTCATTATGTTTTTTGTGGAAGGGATAAGCGGATGGCTGGCCCAGTCCAATGCGCTCATGGCAGATGCTCTCGATATGCTAGGAGATTCCGCCATATATGCATTTACTCTTTTCGTGATTCAGCTTGACCCTATTTGGAGAACACGGGCCGGAATCCTTAAGGGAATCATCATGAGCCTTTTTGCGCTTGGCATTTTAGGGTCTGCCATTTATCGAGTCTATTACCATGCCACTCCAGATGCCTCCACAATGGGAATTGTTGGTGGACTGGCCCTCGCCGCAAACCTGTTCTGCGCCTATTTACTCCTGCAGTTCAAAAATGATGATGTCAATATGCGTTCGGCCTGGTTATGCTCGCGTAATGATGTATTGGCTAATCTCGGAGTTTTGGTTGCCGCAGGCGGTGTGGCCTGGACAGGCTCTCACTGGCCCGACCTGGCAGTAGGGGTTATTATCGCGGTACTAATCCTGCAATCTTCTTTCGGTATTTTCAAAGATGCCCGGCTAGAGCTTAAGGAAAACGGCACTGACCCCACGCCTAGTGCGTAGTACGCTGATGCCGGGTGGTTAGGCGAGAGTGAGGAGTCTTTCGGTCAGGGAATTGCGTTGGTGGTGAGCAAGGTATAGCAAACCATCGGATAGAGAATAGTTGTGCGGAAAGGTCATCACTTCCCGTCCCAGCTTTTCGATCAACTCCTGGTACAGGTCATTAATCTCCTTCGAGTTCATACCTATCGTGGTTTCATAAGAATAACCCAGACTCAAATCATGCTCCGATGGGGTGTAAAGATTTTTGAGGCCCCACTCGGCTGGATTCTTCTCAATAGGAGCACCACGCTCCAGATCAAACTGAGAAAGGATGGCTGAAAAACCGGGGGAGTCTAACAAACGCTGATTATTGAGAACAAAGTTGATCGAGTCCATCACCTCTTCACGCGTCTCCGTTGGGAACCCGCAAATCAGATAAAAATGCATGGCAATACCCAATTGCATACACCGCTCTGCTGTTTCATCAACCCAACTCAACTCAACGCCCTTCTTCATGGAGTCCAGAACTCGCTGGTTATAAGACTCCAGGCCAAAAATAAGTTTGCGGCAACCGGATTTGTATAATAGATCCATTCGGTCGTCTTTGAGCAGACTTTTCTCGAATTTGAGTTCGCCCGTCCACTGCACATCGACTTTCTCTTCAATAATTTTAGCCGCAAAAGTTCTGAGAAAATTAATGGGGAGTGCCTCATCGGTAAAGAAAAAATGATTGCAGTTATATTTTTCCTGCAACGTTTTAAAGTCATTCACCACGTTCTCGGCGTAACGCACATGAAATTCCATGTGATCAAAGGGAATGGAACAAAATGCACATTTCTCCCAGTAACAACCTCTAGAGCCCATCACCGGCAGAACCCGATCCGGGGCAAGATAAAGGTCCAGGGGCAGACCGTCAAAGTCCGGTGTGGGCAAGGCATTGAGCTCTTCCTTGGCGAAAGGCCGGTTTACGATTACCTTACCGTCTTGCCTATAAATCAGGTTAGGGACTTTACTGAGGTCATCGTCTCCGCGAAGTTGCTCGACCAATCTCAAAAGCGGTGTTTCGCCCTCATGCACAATAAAGCTATCAACAAAATTGAACAGGTGCGAACCTTCTTTCTCCAAACGATCTACCAGTTTGGTGAACACGCTTCCTCCGATGGTGATATGTATTTCGGGCCGATTCTGCTTGACCAGATAGGCCAGGGTTAAACCGGAAATGATTTGTTCCACCGAAGTGATAGAGATGCCGAGAATGTCGATGTCTTCTTCAAGGATTCCAGGTAGATACCATTGCTGGTAAAGATCATAGAAAAAGTTTTCTTCCGGATGATTGAAAGAATCAATCACCTCTTCAGAGGAATACGGAGAAAAACGCATCTGGCTACCAATAACCGTCAGTTGTGATGGGTAATAAGGTGCGAGAATATTGTCCAGCCAGACATCCATTATTTTGAGATTTTCCATATACTGGTCGATCTCATAAAACTCCTGACTGCGTTGCGAGGCCACTGCAGAATCGATCTGATCCTTTAAGGCCATGACAATCTCTTCCGCTTCCCGGAGTTTGTTAAATTTCTCCGCTTCGGGTTGCGTAAGTCGGGGACGAGAGCTTAACTCGTTCAACTCGCGAATGATTCGCTCGTAAAGCGGTTTGGTCTTTTCCCAGGTGCACAGGTCATTGAGCAGTTCAATCGCTAAATCACGTTGAACAACATCGTGCACCCCATGCATATTGAGAAAGGCCTTCAGACTGGGCAAGCTCATGTAGGGTTGGGATGGATGCC
>JABIXH010000135.1 GCA_018664975.1 Nitrospina sp.
CGCCCATGGCTCAGCTGGATAGAGCGACGGTTTGCGGAACCGTAGGTCGCAGGTTCGAGTCCTGCTGGGCGCACCATTCCCCGTGGGGGGAGTTTGTTAAAACTCTCCCCTACGGTCCAGTTTTCCTGAACGCATTTTTATGAGTATCGGTTTAAAACTGGACCATCCTTGGCCCCTCGGGCCGAGAGAAATAATGCAAATCAGATAAAGTTATTGCTCGTTGGGTTCAGCATCATGCTGGCTACCGTTGGCTCGCCGGGCTATATCAAGGTTGTTTCGGGCATCGGCAAAATCAGGTTTCAGTTCCAGGGCTTTCTGAAACTGGGTAATCGCTTCCTCAGTTTTCCCGTCTGAAAGCAGGGCCACCCCTAAATTATTGTAGGCATCAACAAAATCGGGTTTGATACGAATGGTAGCTTGGTATTGAATAATTGCTTCCTGGATTTTTTTCTGTGTAAGAAGGATATTTCCCAGGTTATAAGGTGCCAGGGCAAAGTCAGGTTTGATTTGGATTGCTTCCCGATAATGAGTTTCAGCCTCTTCGACTTTTTTTTCGGCAATGAAAACATTCGCAAGATTGTAATGGGCCATCCATGCAGTGGGATTTTTTTGAACCGTGTCGCTCCATAAGGTGAAGTCGTTTTTATATATGGGAATTTGTTTCCAGGTTAAATGCCCGAGACCCATTAAAAGCAAGATGGCAAATACCGAGAAATTTTTCCTCGTTAATCGGGAAACTCCCACGACAGCGATAAGCAGGATTCCAATAGAAGGGAGATATTGAAAATGATCGCCGACTAATGAGAATCGCATATAGTAGATATTAAAAAATCCCAAAGCCGGCAGAACCGACCCGGCAAAAAATAAAATCGCGGTCAAGGGACCTCTGCTGATTTTTTTCCTAAGACTCCATAAGATATAAATCAAAAGCAAAAATGTTACGGGATAAAAGTATTGCCACCAAACCGTGTCGTCAATGCTCCACATCGGGTAGGTAAAGATAATCGGAAAGGGCCAAATCAATTTCCCGATATAAAACCAAAGAGCCCGACCCGCAATTATTAGTCGGTCCCAGAAAGAATAATCCCATTCCGGCCCTAAAGCCCCTGCGTTTACTTTTTCCAGCCAAATGGTCAGTGTGGCCAAACAGAGCCCGATCAAAAAATAAGGCACCATGAATCGGACAACTTTCAGGTCGATGCGGTCTTGTTTCCACCAGAAAAGCAATAGAACCACTGCCGGTAACGTGCAGGTAAGGCTTTTGCTAAAAATGGCACAGATAAAGAAAAATAATGAGAGTCCATAAAGAAGACCAGAACGGATTTTTACCTGGCTATCATTGGAAAAAACCGATTGCCCCGGAAAATAAAATCGCAGGAAAGTATAAAGTGATAAAAGATAAAAAAATCCTGAAAGCAGGTTTTTTCTTTCGGTGATCCAGGCTACCGATTCAACATGAACAGGATGAAGGGCAAAAACTGCGGAAACCAGCCAGGCGGCAGGAACCCTCAAAAATGCCAGAATGCTCCATAGAACGATAGCATTCATCGTATGGAGCAAAACATTGTCGATATGGTATCCCAAAGGGTTCAAACCCCAGAGTTGGTATTCGACCCAAAAACTGGTGGAAGTAAGCGGATAATATTGCTGGGTAGATCGCACATCCAGCCAGAGAGGTTTCAATCCATAAAAATTGGTTACAAAAGGATTACCCGTTAAATGGCGGTCATCGTCCCAGATAAATCCATTTTGAAGAACGGGAAAGTATGCGGTAAAGAGCAGGACGACCAATAAACCCGCTCCTGCTATCCGTGAATTTTTAAAAAAAGAAGAGGGGATTTTTTCCATTACTAAATTTATGGAGTTTATTTTGGTTCCAGACGAAAGAAAGAGTCAGCCTGGGATGGTGGAGAGCCTTGATATTCCATACTGACCTTCCTATGGTGCTTCTGAGCGAAAACACTGGAAATTATCCTAACAGATTTCATAGGAGGGTGTCTATCTCCTCATAGTTATTGAAAATAAAGAGTCTGAGCGTGTTTTAAACGGATTTAGCCTTGAAACTTGGAGAAGATAAAATTAGAATACATCACGCTTTAATTGTGGTCGGGAACTTGGTCGCCAGATAAAGCAATTGGTATTGGAGAGGTGGCCGAGCGGTTGAAGGCGCACGCTTGGAAAGCGTGTGTAGGTTTACCCCTACCGAGGGTTCGAATCCCTCCCTCTCC
>JABIXH010000025.1 GCA_018664975.1 Nitrospina sp.
CAGAACGCAGTGCTTCCGAAATAGCCAATCCGGCTGCATCATCTGCACCACGGTTGATCCTGATTCCTGAAGCGATTCGTTCTACTGATGTTGCTAGACGGTCGTTGTTGTTACTTAAGATTCTTTGAGCGTTAAGCGAAGCTATATTGTTGAAAATTCGTACTGGCATATCCCTAATCCTCCACCATGAGTTGGAATTGTTTTGCCGCTAATATTTTTGTTTAAACGTTTACTGCTACCCCTGATGAGTCTATATTTAGGGTGGCCCTCTTCAGTATTCCACCTTTAATTTCAAACCCATAAAGCAGATATTGGGGTTTAAACATGGACTTCTGCTGTTTCTCAATCCTTGGAAACAACTCTGCTTAATTCAGGTTATCGGTAGAAAATCTTAGAACTTTAATAAATATTAGAAAAATTAATGATTTTCTTTTCGCCAGTTTTTTTGCGGAATATCAATGTTTAAGGCTACAACTTCGGGGTGGGAAATCAGGTATTCGATGACTGTCTCCAGATTCAGAGGCGATTCAGGTGAATGGGAGAGATTATTAAAAAGCTCATCCATAATCTGAAAATCCTGATCTGTATCAACCGTCAGACGGAAGGTATGGTTCTTTAAATAGTCAGGAACGTGAACCCGTTTGATCCTGAATGAAGAAGGGTGTTCATGAAACCAGGTGGTCACATGTTCGCGATAAATGGAACTCTTAGCGAGTTCATTGATCTTTTTCAGGGCCGCAAAGCGCACGACTTCACAAGCACTTCCTAAAGGCACGGGATCTTGTGGCAAGGAATAATCAGCTTTATCTGTCAGATGTGCCTGAATTAATGAACGCAGGAGGGGTATGTCTATAAGGGGGTTGTCGCCACAGACCCGAACCACATGTTCTGTTTGGACGCTTTCCCCTGCTTTGATGAATCGATCCAGGACATCTTCCTCCGACCCTTGAAAAAAAGGAATATGGAGGCGGTGAGCAAACTCAATAAGTGGGGATTCCGTTTCATTTTCAGGAATTGCCAGGAGGATGAGGTCAATTTCCGGCACCTGTTTTAAACGATTAATGATATGCTCCAGCAGGGGAAGGCCGGCAATTGGGCGCAGGCTTTTACCGGGAAATCGGGTAGACCCCATTCTGGCTTGAATAATAGCGGTGACAGAAACCATTTTTCTATATTAAAGATAAGTTCCCAGTATTGTAACCTTTCAAAAGTGATTTGTAATGTCGAATCCGATTCATCCTCTTATCCGGCCGCCTCAATTGAAACAAGGAGATGTGGTAGGTGTGGTGGCTCCAGCAGGTCCGGTGGATAAAGCCCAGTTGGATAAAGGACTGGAGGTTATAAGGGCCATGGGATTTGAGCCACGTTTGGGCAGGCACGTTTATGCTCGTTCCCGATTCATGGCAGGGCCGGATAAGGATCGTGCGCAGGACCTTATCGATATGTTCCGATCCCCTGAGGTACGGGCCATTTTCTGCGCCCGAGGAGGGTACGGCGTGAATCGTATTCTTCCTTATCTAAAGCCTGGACTAATCAGAGCCAACCCAAAAGTCGTCGTAGGGTCCAGCGATATAACTCTACTCCTTAATTTTCTTGTGCAAAATTGTGGGCTTGTCGCATTTCACGGTCCTATGGTTGCCGGAAGTTTCGGTCGGGCCGAAATGACACAATCCCGGCGTCAATTTAAGGCTTTATTGACCGGTGATGCCAGGAGCAGGGTTTTGCGCTCACCTCAAGCGAAGGTGTTTTCCGAAGGAGTGGCTCAGGGAAAAATAATGGGAGGTTGTCTGACCCTGCTGTGTCGTTCATTAAATACCCCTTATGAAATCAATACTCGTAACAGAATTTTATTGATTGAAGATGTTAGCGAACCTTTGTACCGGATTGATGGCATGCTTTGGCAGTTAAAAAATGCGGGAAAGTTTAAGGGTGTGCGTGGGATTGTTTTTGGGGAAATGGTCAACTGCCGTTCACAACGCAAAGGGAATGGGACGATTGAAGATATTTATGCGGACCTCTTTCCAAACCCAGGATTTCCAATTCTGACTCATTGTCCTATAGGTCATGGGAAAGAAGTCTGGACCCTTCCATTAGAGACATCAGCCATTCTGG
>JABIXH010000183.1 GCA_018664975.1 Nitrospina sp.
AAGGTTTGCGGTGGGTTCGTCAGCGAGAATCAACAAGGGGTCTTTGACTAATGCCCTAGCTATCGCAACCCTCTGGCATTGTCCTCCTGATAATTGCGCTGGTTTTTTATTGATCTGATCTTTTAAGCCGACCTCGGCAACCATTGCCTCAACACGCTCCCGGACCTGGCTTTCCTTGATTCCATTAAGAATTAAAGGAAAGAGAACGTTTTCATAAACCGAGTAAACCGGCAATAAATTATAAGTTTGAAAAATAAAACCAATGTTTTCCCTGCGGTATGCCGCCAACCGGTCACGGCTCATACTTTCCAGATCAGCCCCCTTAAAAAACACTTTTCCAGTTGTTGGGCGGTCCAATCCACCTATCAAATTTAATAAAGTAGTTTTTCCAGAGCCTGAAGGACCAACGAATGACATGAAGGCTCCCTTGCCCACCTCAAGACTGACATCATTCAAGGCAGTAAAGTTTTCCTCTCCCACCTTAAAAACCTTTGACACATGTTCTAGTGTGATTAAATTTTCACTCATTCCAAGAAACCTTCATTAAGTTGGTCACTCTTTCTACTGCAATTCGCTAGTAATTAAATTATAAATGCCGGTCAAACCTAAAAATAATTCACCAGCGTTATTCCTATGGTGGGTTCCGTTCCGTTAAATTCATCGGTCTTACGAAACAAGCGTCCATTCTTTTTTCCTGCCTTCAAAGTTCCGCCCACCCGTCCATGAGCATAGAGAAATAAAGTATCGGTCAACGCAAACTCAATTTGAGGAATCCACTGAAAACTTTCATCTCGCAAATCATAAAGTCCGAACAACTGCCATTTGAAATCAATTCCCACAGGCTGATCAAAAGAGATACCAATTTGCTGATAGGTCCGTTGGCCCTTAAGATCGGTCAAACTAAAATCTTTTTGCCGGGTAGTGAGAAAGTATTCCGCCAGTACATGTAAACCCTCACCGAGATTAAAAGTATAATCAACTCCAAAAACCGTATCGAACTGAATGGGTGCGGAAGGTTTCATTTCAATATCCAAACGGCTTTCATTCCAGAAGCCAAGTTCCTTTTCCCCTTTCAAATGATATCCCATTTGTATCATTTCCTGATTAAATCCGGGTAAGTTCTCCAAATCTGACTCCGGGTGATATTGAAGCACAACACCGGTCTCGATATCTTCCAGCAACATCTCGCCACGTATTCCAAAAATCATGGCGCCACCCTTTTTCGCCGGGACCAACCAACCCTCTATCAAAGAGGTCTCAGAGGGAAAACTTGTAACACGCACACCATCCACGCCACGGGTTTCAGGAACAACACCGGTAACATCACGGGTATCAAAAAGTCCCAGCGGTCGATATATAGACCCGGAACCAAAAAGAATTTTTTGACGTCCACCTCGGATCTTAAATTTCCCATTATCCAAACGAAGCCAGGCACGAAAAAAATCCACATCTGTTTCCTGACGGAGCCTTGACTGCTCGCTGGGACCATCAGCCTGTTTTGCGTCCACAGATAACTCGTAGTCAAGAACCCAACCTCCCTTCTCGAATAGACCTCCCAGCGCACCCAGCCGAATCTCCAGTTCACTATCAAAATCTTTACGAAAAGGAGGACTGTCAAAAACAAGCTGACTGCCTGCCTTTAATCTTCCTTCAAAGCTAACATCGAACGCCGCCGAATCAAATGGAAGGAGCAACGATAACAGAAGGATTAATTTAAAAATTCTTTTATTCAAAGTATATAATGGGAGCCTGACAATGAAAGAATTACCAAAGTACTAATAGAATAAACGGAGGAGAGTTAAAGATCACCTTTAAAATGTCGAGACATTGCTATGAAATTTGAAACCAAATGAGGAAAACTCCTTCCCCATTTTAACAACGACTATTTAATCAGCTTTTTCAGACAATCTTTAAAATGATAAAGCATTCGAATTAAAAATACTCCATTAAAACGGCGCAACCGAAAACCTAAATATATTTGGAGAGATAATTTATGCAACCTCATCAATGATTTTGAGAGAACTATTACAAATCTATCGGCAAAATTAATTTCAGTAAAGGCTTGCTCCAAAAGTGATAAAGAATTACTTTGATCAGAGTCCATTTTATTAAAAACCGTATTCCCAAATGTGGCGAATTCCTGCCCTCTAAATTCTTCAAGAAAGCCTGAAGGGAAAATATCCTCTGGATGATTAGTAATTATTGCTTCTGCACGATTATGAAGACCCAGAGCAAGACTTGGATCCAGTCTGGCTGTCGCTGAATAACTGAATGCTGACACGGTCCATGTGTGTAAAATTTCGGGGCAAAAACACACACCATATTTAAAGCCTAATTCAAAAAATTTTATCGTGTCCACCAGAGATCCCAATTCGGCAGGACCAAACCCCCCAGAAGCCAAGAGTGCCTCCCGCCTCCATATAGCCGAGGTTCCGCAATACCATGTTCCATACTTTTTATAAACGCTTAAAATTTCATCAGGAGATAAAAATACTCCTGTTCCAGACGGGTATGGGGGAGCCGGGTTCAGGTTTAGTATTTTTCCCTCTATATCCTCGCACTGAACAATCGCTGAACATAAAGCAGCTTGAGGGTATTGACTAAGGAGATTTATTGATTTTTCATAAAACCCAGGTAGCATTAAGTCGTCCACACCAATAGTATGAAAATATTCACAGGTGGCTTCGTTTATGATTCGGGTTGCAGTGTAATTAACACCACGGTTTTTCTCATTTTGAATAAACCTAACCCATGGCTCTTTCTTCAATATCCTATGGATAGTTTCAATACTATTATCATTTGATCCATCATCAATTATTATAATTTCATCAGGCCGTAATGATTGGCTTAAAATTGCCTGCAAGACTCTTTCTATATAAGGTTCCTGATTATAATTGAGCAAAAGCACTGAAAATGTAGGAAGACTCATAGCGACCACCTATCAATTTTGGAGATGCCATTTCAAACGGCATCGGTACCAGATAACAGTTCCCATTGGGATACAAATCAAACTCATGGCGGCCAGGTAACCAATAGATGCCCCCAAGGCCCCCCATTGTTTACCAAACCCCCAAACCATTAACCCGTTAGTCAAACTGTAAATTATATTTAAAATTAAAAAAGGCTCTTTTTTATGTGCCCGCAAATAGGCAGACTGGCATTGTGACACCTGCCCTAAAACGATCCCTATACAAAACAGCCCAACAGGAAGAGGCTCCAGGAGTCTTTCTGCGATTGGATAATGAGCTTGGTTCAACCCATATATCAATATCCAAAGTATCAAAGCCCCACTTCCAATCACGATAAGAGAGACGCTCGAGGCCCTGAAAAACAAGCGATCCAATTCCACAAATTTCTTCTGTGAAATCAGGATACCGTAACGCGGTACTTTGGTAGCCACCCAAGCCATAGCCAGAGAACTTAAAGCCACCAATAAATGCCAGGTCATACCCATTCGACCTGCTGCGGCGGATCCATGATAATGAAAAATGACCGGTGTGTAGAGAGAACATGTGAAGTAGTTCAATAGGCCTGCTATTGCCAAACGCCATTGCATAGGCCATATTTCTTCTCGCCAATGAATACTATTACTACCAGTAAAATTAAAAAATGGCTCAAAGAAATTCCGGTAATACACCAGCAATAGAAATAAACTGAGGACCAATACCATGGTAGAACTAACAATGACCATCCACAAGCCCATCCCTAAATACATAGTCAACCACAGGGCACAGGCACTAACCACACCCTGTATCAACCTAAAGCAATTAATAGTTTTTACCTGATTACAACCTTCAAGCAATGAAATAAAAGGTAACATCCATAATTGCAAGCCCGACAATAATACTAAAACAAACCAGGGTTGGACCCAAATTATACCCGGGTCAGATGACTGAGCTAAAAAAACATATCCTCCAGTACCCACCAGCAAAACAAAAATAGCGGAGGCACCTGCATACCATTTGAAAACAAGACGCCCCAGACCAATCAAGCGGGATAAAGCAGGTGGATCGCCCCTAATTCGCCTATCATGATCAAGTTCCAAACTTGCCCATTCATGACTGGCAAACTGGGTAATGACAATATAAAACCCAAGTTCTACAAAAGATTGCAGTGCAATCAAACTCAGGAAAGTGTAATAGAAACCCTGGATCTCAGGGGAAAGATAAATAGAAATGAGATATAAAGTAACAGGACCCGCAAACAATGACCACACCTTGACCAGAATGGCAAACGCCACAGCGCGGTCAACCTCAATCCATCTTAAAAATTTAATGAGCACATTCAATAGAAGTGAAGTTTCTTTTATAGGTTTGCCTGCGTCATCGGTTATGAAGCCAGGACTGAAAAGATAAAATATTCCAGAGAAAATATTGCCAGTTATACTGGCCTGAAGCGTGTTCCTTCCATTTTTGCAAAATAGGGATTGGATCTAAAAATCCATCCTGGCGAAGAGTCGATTCATTCAATAAATCTTCCACCCATTCTTTTAAAGGCCCTCTCAGCCACATATCGAGAGGCAGACCAAAGCCCATTTTAGGCCGATCTACCAAATGTCGAGGTACATATTTATGAAGAACTTGTCGGAGTATCCATTTGGATTGACCCTCATGAACTTTCATTGCCAAAGGAATCCTCCAAGCAAACTCGACCACACGATGATCTAGCATAGGGACTCTTGCTTCCAATCCAACTCCCATACTGGCACGATCCACCTTAGTGAGAATATCATCCGGCAAATAGTGGGTACTATCTAAGAGCATCATTTTCATTTCTGGTTTAGAGAAGTCTGCCCAAGAGGAAATCCGGTTCAAAATTATATCTGGCTCCACGGCATCCAGCACCAGAGAACCTGGCCCCACCCAATGGGAAATGCCTTGAAGGTAAAAACCTTCAGGGCCACCCACTTCCAATGCATTACCAAGCCTGTTAAACCGCTCGCTCAAATTGCCAATACGTCCGAATCGGTCAAACATTCGGTTGATGGAAGGTCCGCTTGAATTTAAAATATCAGCAGGCATAGCCTTAATGAAACAGGCTAAAAGTTTACGACACGGCCCTGGAATCCTACGAAATATCTCTCCCCATTTTTTCCATGAAGAGTATCGGTCATAACCACAAAACAGTTCATCTCCCCCATCTCCGGAAAGGCTGACTGTCACTTTTTGTCCGGTTAGATGAGAAAGTAAATAGGTCGGAACCTGAGAGGAATCCGCAAAGGGTTCATCGTATAAAATAGGTAAACGCGGGATTATCGAAAGCGCTTCCCGAGATGACACATAATGTTCCGTATGATCCGTCCCCAAATGTTTTGCCACTTCTCGGGCATAGGGTGCCTCATCGAAACCTTTCTCTTCAAAACCAATGGAGAACGTTTTAATAGGTTGATGGCTTTGCTTCTGCATTAAAGCCACAACGGTGGAGGAATCGATTCCTCCAGAAAGAAAAGCACCTAAAGGAACATCGGAAGCCATCTGGAGTTTAACTGCAGAGCTTAACAAAGAATCCAATTGGTCAACGGCCTCCTCTCGAGTCCCATCAAAACCATCTTGGGAGGCTTGCCGAGCAGTTTCTCCAAACGACCAATAAGTTTTTGGTGTTGAATCCTTTTCTCCAACCTTTACGCTCAGAAACATGCCAGGCTGGAGCTTGAAAATATTTTGGTAAATAGAACGAGGTGCAGGAATATAATTAAAACGCATCAATAGAGAAAGTGACTGCCGATCGACCCTGTCTTCAAATTCTGGATGCGCTTTCAAAGCTTTTAATTCAGAACCAAATAATAACGTTGTCCCCATCCAGCCGTAATATAGGGGTTTGATTCCTATACGATCCCGAGCCAGAGTTAAGGCGTGTTTCTCCCTGTCCCATAAAGCAAAGGCAAACATGCCGTTAAATTTTTTCAATGCCTGGGGCAACCCCCATTTTTCAATAGAAGCTAAAATTACTTCTGTGTCAGAGTGCCCTCGCCACTGCGAATCTCCCATCTCATCAAGATTTTTGCGCAATTCAAGAAAATTATAAATCTCTCCGTTATAAGCGATCACATACCTGCCACTGGCAGACACCATCGGTTGCCTGCCTTCTGAAGAAAGATCAATGACCGAAAGACGCTGGTGTGCCAGACCCATTCCAGCAGTCGGGTCCATCCAAATTCCTTCATCATCTGGTCCACGATGGATCAGGGACCTCCCCATTTTTCTTAACGTATCTTCTGAATTTGATTTAAAAGATGTCTTAGTGAAAAAACCGGCAAAACCACACATAGGGAAAAAACCCGGAATATTAGCGTTTAATGGATGGACCCGATGTTAAATCTAACTTTAAAGTTTTCTGCCTCATTGATATTCTTATCATCGCAATACAGATAAAAATCTCTACCCGTTTTCTCTAAACTCGAATCGCTTCTCGGTACCTCTATATTTTTGGTCCATGAACAATATTTACCACCAGATCTTCCCATGCCTGACTTATACTTTCTAATGAATAACGTTCCGTTATATGGATGGCTTGCTCTCCAATTTTTTTTCGTAACTCCGCAGATATCATTAGTCTCTCAAGCGAATCTGACAGTTCCAGAATATTTTCGGGAGGCACCAACAAGCCGTTCACTCCATCCTGAATCATTTCAGAGGGACCGTAGGAACAGTTGAAACTGACAACCGGCAAACCACATGCCATGGCTTCGCCCAACACATTGGGAAACCCCTCATGTCTGGAAGGTAAAACAAAAATATCTGCCCGCGACAAGGCTCGATAATGTTCTGTAGTCAACCCTGAAAACCGTACTTGTTTTTTCAAACCCAACTCATCGCATAAACTTTTCAAACTTTTTCTTTCTAATCCCTCCCCGCAAATTTCCAATATCCAATCAGGAAATTTTTTAGCGAGTGGAGCAAATGCATTTAAGAGAAGGTCAAATCCTTTCTCTCTGGACAATCGGCCGATCGCCATCACAGTTTTAGAATTTAACTCTGATTTCGAGGAAGGAGTTAAATAACCAGGTACCAGGACCGGGTTAGGGATAACACAGGAATTCTTTTGAATTGAGGTAGAAAAAAATGAGCGCGCACCATGAGTTTGGACTACCAGACACGTAGCCCTCTTGTAGGACTCTTGCCTTAAAAAGGACCAGAATCTCCCTAAAGGGGAAAAAAAAGGATTCCCTCTTTCCGAAACTATTACAGGTATCTTTAACCCTAGCGTAGCCATAACAGTCAAGATATTCATTAACTCTATAAAAGCAATGACTGCATCTGGATTACTTTTTCTTATGGCACGACGAAGCAAGAGAGGCCTTAAAAAAAAAGCCTTAACTGCCTTCCATCCACTCTCCTGTTTTCTCATCAGAGATAAAGGCCAATGTGTAATTCGAGGATGAAGGTCAAAAAACACAGGTTCACGCCCATTATCAAAAGTCAGCACGGTCACAGACCATCCTTTATCACATAATTCATTGGCTAGAAGGGTTAAAACCCTTTGTGCTCCTCCTGCTGAAATTTTGTGAATAAGAAAAGTCAATCGCCCTTTGGGCTTATGCGAGCTTTCTGGTTGGGACAAATAGTCTCCCTTGATTCGGCCCCAAAGTCATTCAGGAGGGTTTCCAAGTTTCTTGTATGATTTTCCAGCTATTTCCTTCATTTTTCCAGATCAGTTTTTTCTTACCTACATCTGAAACCCTGTCGGATTTATAGTTCTGCAAAAATGAAACCTCGACCGTTTCATCATTTTGCTTCATCTGAATATCACTGATTTGAATGCTAATACTTGAATTCCCGTTTAAAGCAGAACGCCGTTGTTCGGCCCATTCCTTACGGGATTTTTTGGGGTCCCTGAAATTTGTTGAATAAAAAGACAGGTACTCATTAACGTTCTTGCCCTCCCAGGCTTGCAACCAAATCAATAATTGGGCGACTACGACATCAATGGAGTCCACCGGGTCCTCCAAATCAGGAGCACCCGCCTTTGAAAGCACAACCAAAGCAGAAATACCCTGGTTTTTCTTCAGGTCCTGAGTGACCTGGCTAGCCTCTGCTTTAGAAGGATAAGGCCCTACACGAATTTTGTACCACGTAGAATCTTTTCCCTGGACAATAAAAGGCGTGTACCCTTTCTTTTTAATGCGGGATACAAACTGCTTCGCATTTTTTTCTTCATGGAATGAACCCAATTGAACCATCCATCCCTTTTCAAGATTTTCCCCGGCCATTACCATTGAAGAAAAAAACCAAAACCCAAAGACAGTGCCCACTATTATTGAGTTGCGTATATCGGTCATTAATGGAACCCCGGTCATCCATGGCGGTAAAAGCGGGAAGCCGATGCGGCTAACCCTCAAATGCACTGGAAGTTATTACAAAACAAATATTTATTAAGGGCCAGTCCAGGAGATTGAAGAATTATTAAGAGGAAAACGAAGAGTTGTTTTCTAAATGTGGGTCTTAAAGAAAAAAGGCCTCCAGGTCAAAGCATTTTTTTTATGTATGGCACCAATTGACCGGCACTTGAGGCCGGTGCCCGTGCATTTAAAATACCTCGTTGATCTATAATTAAAACGGTCGGCATGTCCCTTTGTAAATAAGCCTGATAAACTTGTTTGACCGGGTCAATCAAATAGGGGAAGCGCACCTTATCCGGAAACTTGCTGAGATAATTCGCAACAGCTTCTTTGGAATCCCCATTTGTGTTAATCCCTAAAATCACCACCTGGTTTTCACTGAACTGTTCTCTCACCTTATTAAATTCCATGGCCTGGTTCATACAGGGAACACAAATATGGAACATGCCGATCAAAATCACCTTGCCTTTAAAATCTGACAAGGCCACCTGTTTTCCATCCATGGACATCAGGGAAAACCCGGGAGCCTGATCCCCAGGTGAAGGTGCCCCAGCAAAAACGGGAATGACAGTTAAAATCAGGATAATTAATGATATAAATATTTTTCGCATGATGTGCTCCATTTCATGGAATATTTTATTAGGAAATCTTCTCTTAAGACAAGGTACCTTTTGCCATTATGTCCATTTTAAATCAGCACAAACTAATTTAAAAGGCTTTTCAAGGAAAGGCAAATAAGTAACATTTGGTAGCTAAAACTCTCCCTTGACTTGACAGGGGATTTATACTAAAAAAAGGTGTAATCCTTTAATTCTCTTAGGTTTTCCTGATAGACGAGCTTAATTCCTAAGATATAGATTTTTGTCTCAAGAGATCTCACCCTATCCGGTACATCCTTGAGCGCACCACCTTTTTTATGGGTCAGGTAACGGAAATTAATCAATTGAGAAAACCCATTTAACGCGCGGTAGAGTTCATTGGCTTTAATCTAAAGCCTCGCAAATTTCTTAAAGAAAAATTGAAACCAAAGAATTATCCCCTTTCGAGTTGCTAACTTTTGATTAGAGGGTTTTAAGAATGAATAAAAAATTGCTCAAAGTATTGTTTACCCTGATCACCTTATTTACCTTCTCCCTTCCAGCATTCGCTTATCAGGAAATCAATGTTCAGAATGGGGGAACAATACAGGGACAAGTAAAAATGTCCGGCGACATGCCCTTCCCTCGCCATTACCACCTGATTTTATTTCCTAACATCGATATGTGTGCAGAAGTGGATACCGATGATGAAATGAACCGGGTTCTGGATGATTTTAAAATCTCAGCAGATAGGGGGCTTAAAGATGTTGTCATCACCCTCGATCATGTCGAAGCCGGGAAGCCCTTTAACAAAGAGCCCATCATGATTCTCTCTGAGAACTGTAAGTTCTTTCCGGATGTAAATGTCATCCGTCAAGGGGAGTCCTTTAAAGTCGATAATGTTGATGCGGTCATGCATAACAGCCAGGTTTATCAAAAGGAGAGAGGAAAAATCCTGTTAAATATTCCCATACCGGCAGAGGAAGTTTCTGATGGAGTCGTTAATTTCAAAAAGAAGTACAAAATCATGCAGATGATCTGTGGTATGCACGAGTTCATGCAAACCTGGGGTTACCGGATACAAAACCCTTACTACTTCAAAACCAATCTGGATGGGAACTTCAATATCGGAGATATTCCTCCAGGAGAATATGAGGTTAACGCCTGGCATTATTTGATGAAGCCGCAAAAAAGGAAAATCAAAATCTCCGCAGGAGAAACGATTGACCTGAATTTTATTTTTAATGCAGACAAGGTTGTTCGACCTTTCTACGAAACCATCAAATCTGGAAGAATCAAAAAAGATGCGGTCATTCCAGGTACTGCAAAAGGAAAGGAATTGGGGCGCTAGCTTGAAGCCTATGCTAAAACCCGGCACCTTCTCTTGGCCAGGTGTTTTTTACCTGCTCCTTTATTTCTCTTTATGCATAACAGTCCCCGCATCGGGGTTTAGCCCTCCCCCGTCAGAAGATGTCCCCAAAACCCTTACTATTAAGGGTAAGGAGATACCTCTTAAAAGCCTTACCAATCCTTTAAAGAATAACCCCAAAGCTATAAAACAAGGGGGAATCTTATACACCAAACACTGTTTTTTCTGCCATGGTGATTTGCTAGACGGCAAAGGAATATTTGGAAAAAGTTTTTTTCCAGCTCCCGCAGATTTCACCCGCCTCGACTCAATCCTTTCCCGGCCCCAGGCCTACACTTTCTGGCGCATTATGAAAGGAGGAAAAGGGCTACCCGAAAAATACGAACCCTGGAATTCTGCCATGCCCGCGTGGGAGG
>JABIXH010000179.1 GCA_018664975.1 Nitrospina sp.
CCAGTCGCCTCCACGGCTAGTGGGGGGGGATTAAGAATTAACCGGATAAGTCTTTTTCAGATAGTCGATGATTTCATATTCATCATCAAGAATGATCTCTCCATCCACTAAAACCGGGACGGTAGATTGCCCCGATATCTCGTGTACTTCCTTGCGTTGATGATGGGGCCAGGGAACCTCAATTTTTTCATAGTCCAGGCTCATTTCAGCTAGAACTTCTCTAACCATTGCACAGTAACCGCACCCATCTATATTATAGAGTTTCATAACTTCAAATATACCTTTAATCTTTTGTGGCGCAGGGCACCATTACTGCATCCGCCATACCGTGAATTTTCTTTTTATTCTGAGGGCAAAGTGTAGCCAGAATGCCTGCCAGATGTGTGGTATTTTCTGACACAAAATAATAGGGTGTCAGCCGTACCCGGCTCTGAATTGTTTCTATCTGTCCCGAGTTACGATCAAGATAGGAAATAGGCACTCGCTTTCCTTTATAAAACTTCTGTAATATCGATGTTTGGTCAGGAAATTTTTGCAAACTTTTCGTCAGCGTTTCCTGCCAGATTTCTCCTGAAACATCATGCCCCACCACAACTCCTCGGCTTCCCCATGATTCGGGAGAAAAACCCGAGGGCTTGATGACCATTTCCCGTTCTTTTTGTGTCAGATTCATCAATTCCTGCCAGTCCTGGACGGGAGTACCTTTTAACTGCAACCCCGGGATAACCCCATAAGGCGGCAGAGGATTGGAGTCCAGAATCCAAGTCTCTGGAATTAGATGGGATAAGGTGTTAAAAGTTTCAGAACCCAGCTCTTTTTCCCAATCTGGTTTCAGAGATGGATGATGGAACAATGCAAAACTGAGTTTTTCTTCCAAACAGGTCTTATAGGGAGGGGTGGTGACCACCAGGCCTTTTTTGGCCGCATACATCATTAACTCAGATTTTGGGATATTTTTGAGGTCAAATAACTCGAAAAAACGATACAGAACATCGACCCGAAGCCATTCATCTTGGTTCAGGATAAACAGTCCTTCTTCCCGGAATTGAATCTCTTTGGGATGAACCGTAAAAACGGGCAAACCTTTATTTTTTAGCAGGCTTGCAAGCCATTCCATTTCACTTCGATAATCCCTGGCTTCATCCGAGACGACAATGGCGACACATGGCTTTTCTTGTTTAACAAGAGATTCAGCCATTTGATAAAACAGTTTTGGAATTCCACCTTCGGAGTCGCCAATAATATTCCAGGAAGGGTCCTTATATAAGGACATAAGTTCAGCTGTCAGTCCGAATCCACCAGGAACCGAGTCCAGTTCCGTTACAGCAAATCCATCTTCTGTCACAATTACATCAGGTCGAATGATGGTTGGCAGGGTTCGGCGAAAGCGTTTCATTCTGCCAAATTCAACTAAATCTTTTGGTTTCCCTGCATCAAGATATCGCGCAAACCATTGGGTTCCTTTGGCACTTTCCAGGTATAGATCATTCCAGGAGGTATAAAACTTGAGGAGATGTGGGCCAAGCTGATGAAAAAATTCAGTCTCTTCTGAGGAAAGAAAAAACGGTTCTGGCGATATCCGCCAACTGTTTCCCAGATCAGAAGAACCTTCCGCAAATAACCCGGAACGGGTCAGCGAGGCCTGGATCTCAACACAAATATTTTCAGGTTGGGCAATCATGCTTCGTCAGATTAAAAAAATTAACAGCAATTGTCAAATTTCCTGTTGCCGGATTAGGTGTTACAATGCTTACGTATTCATTTAAGATAAGGAATTCATGACAAAAGATTCGAATCAGGAAGGAATCATTCCGCTTTTTCCTTTGCCTGCAACTGTATTTTATCCCGGCACTCCCTTGCCTCTGCATATTTTTGAGCCGCGATATCGTCAAATGACTTCTGATGCCCTGGCAGGGGAACGCAAAATTGGCATGGTTCTTCTAAAACCGGATTGGGAAGCGGCTTATTTTGACCGCCCAGACCTTTTTACCATAGGTTGTGTGGGAAGCATTGAAAAGGAAATTCATCACCCTGATGGAAAATTCAATTTTACCCTGGTGGGACTACATCGGTTTCGCATCTTAAAGGAGATAGATGGAAAATCCTACCGACGAGCAGAAATCGACCTGCTCGAAGAAAAGAATGAACAGGAAATTAGTGAAAAACCCAACGCGACCCGTGACAGCTTAATTGACCAGTACAGGGAGTTCATAAGCTTTATTCCTGAAGGGAATTCGCTGAAAAATGAGCCCGACTGGAATTTGGGCAACCTGCTCAGCCAATTTGTAGACCGGTTCGCCTATCGGTTGGATCTTACTTTGGAACAGAAACAAACTTTTCTAGAGGAGCAGGATGTGCTCCGTCGTGCTGAATTTCTGCATAACTTTCTCAAAATGAAAATCAACCTCGTGCATCTTTCCAAAATTCGTAATAGCACTCCCGATTCCGCCCGCTGGAACTAACCCTCTTGCGAGGGAGGCAGATAACAATCACTAGGCGTACCCCTTGGGGCATGAAACAAGTGAAGGGAATATCACATGGGGCCAGCACTGCATGGCCCGAAGGGGTAGGGTTTTCCTGCTGAGTTAAGAATTCTCCTGGCTTATAAGTTCTTGTCCTGGAAAAGAGGATAGCAAATCAGATATCTCCTGATTTAAAGTTATCAAATGGTATTTCTGAAAAATATTTTTAGTGCTTGAAGAAATTTTTTTTGGAGTTGAATCAGTCTTCCTGGAGAAACTTTGAGGTTTTTTGAATCAAACCAAGGTTTGGAAAGGTATAGTGCTCTACTCATTTCAATTTGAATGCAAGGAACAGGTTTTCCCCCATAGGTTCGGGTAATATGACCTCCAGCAAATGGAAGATTTATCAATACATCTTCCTTGCTCAATTCAAAAGCTGTTCTAATACTATCTGCCATTCTTTGAGCTGTCTCCTCAGGACAGCTTTTTCCAAAATTACTTCCCAAACAAAACTTAGGCCTTGTTTTTCCCGGATCTGGAGATATTTCTGGACCAATGGCTTCCATAGTGTGACAGTCCAACATCAGCTTTATTTCTTTGTTGGAATCCAGAATTCGTCGAATTGAATCATGATAGGGTTGGTAATACTTTTTTAAAAGCACTTTGGTCAAATCTTCATCTAATTCCTGACCGGAATGATAAATCGGTTTCCCAAGGCAGGTCATAGATTTAACCACACCATCCGGATTTCTTGGGGGGCGGTCATTGACGTCACGATTCAAATCCACAAATGCTCTAGCAATATTTCCTTCTACGATAGCCAGAACTTCATTTTTAATTCCATAGATATCCTGAGTTAATGCATCCCCATCCTCAAATTGATCTTTTGGGGTTATGCACACACGGTCAGATATTTCGGGTGGAATTTGACTGCCGCCATGAGGAATGGAAATAAGGACGGGAAGCTTACTCATGAATTAGATGCCTGCGGCAGTTCCGTCTCTGCGGATCTCAGCTACACCTTGAAACTGACTGGTAGTCTGAGATTTTAGGACGGCGTGGATAGCTCCAAGGTAAAACGCATACGGTTCACGCGGATCAATTTTATAACCCACTTTTTCCAAGTAATCTATTATGCCGGGTTCAAATCTTTCCGCTTCTAAAGACAATTTTCCCCCGACGCTACAATGCATTCTCGGCCTTAGCATGGCCTCGCTTATCGGTTGATCGCCATCGACAACATGCGAAAGAAACTGGCTCATGGCAGAAAATATGCGTTCACTTCCGGGACTTCCAGCGACCATCCAAGGCTGATTATTATGAAAAACAATGATGGGTGCCACAGAACTCCAGGGAATAGCATTGGGTCTTAAGTAATAGGGATGGGACGGGTCTTTAGTATCCAGAGAGCTCATATAATTGTTGTATAAAAATCCCATTCCTTTAGCAGCAACCTTGGAGCCGTATACCAGTTCAATGGATTGGGTGATGCCGATTGCGTTGCCATCTGAATCCATTACTGAGAGATGGGTGGTATCGTTATTCAGAGTAAAGAGTTCCGTTAAAGGCAATGTGGGATCTATCTCATCACGGATGGAAGCGGAGAGTTCTCTAGCGAAACCCAGGCTGAGTATCTTGTTGTCGTGAGGAAGTTGCGGATATATGTTCGGATCAAAGGGACGTTCTTTATGATTGAGCAATCCTTTTCGAAAGGTTTCAGCCAGAAAATGAAACATTTTCGGAGTGGGGTTCTTGAAAAATTTAGAAGGCATATTTTTCATCATTTGCAGGACTAAAAGCAAAGTTCTACCTGATCCCGGCGGCGGGCAAGTGAATACTTTAACTTTTCGGTAAGTTCTGCGGATAGGCTTTCGCTCCACAGGCCAGGGAATCAAAGCCAGGTCTTCAGCTCGTAGAAATCCTTCATGAAATCGCATGTCCGCATCAATTTGATGTGCGACATCCCCTGTATAAAATCCTTTCACCCCGTGCAAGGATAAGTGTTCCAGTAACTCAGCCAAATCTTCCTGAATAAATGTTTCTCCAACATCATAGGGTTCTTGACATTCTTTTAAAAAGTATTTTGCCCCTGAGAGGGAATCCATACTGAGAAATTTTTCCTGCTCTCGTTTTTGAAGGTCATGTTGTAATTGGGTGATGCAGTAACCTTCCCGGGCGATACGGATTGCTGGTTTTAAAATTTCAGACCAATCCAGTTTTCCATAGCGGAAATGTAGATAACCCAAAACAGCGGGTGTGCTGGGAACAGTGGTAGCTTTGTATCCTTGAAACCTATGTGTTTTCTTATCAATGCGATCAATATGCGCAAGGGAGGGGACTCGACTGGAACCATCCAGGGCGATGGTTTTACCTTGAAAATAAAGAAGTGCCGTGGATTGCCCTCCAAGACCACTGGCTTGGGGTTCACAAACTCCTAATGCAAAAGCGGCGGCACAAGCAGCATCTACCGCATTTCCCCCTTGCCGTAACATTTCAACACCTGCTTGCGTTGCATCAGGAAAAGCGGTTGATATCATTCCTCCATCAGAAACCGCACATTTCCCGTTTTCAGTCGGCGAGAATTTCCCTTCAATATTTCCAAGTTTCATATTTCAAAATTCTTAGAGGACAAATATATGAGGTAGGCAAGAAGAACACTTCGATCAATCAAACTATCACGCACGATATGTTCATTATTTGTGCCATAGCCACCGGTTACAGGGCCGAGTCCATCCAGAGCAGGGATGCTCTCACCGATATTGGACAGGCAGGAGACGATACTATTTTCGCCTTGCTTGATTCGGACTTCTACCAATTTGGCTACTTTTTCAACTTGCTGATAAAACTTAAGGGTCTTTTCATTTTCCAAAAAAGGTTTGCTTTGGGGCCTTTTTGTTACATGCACCTTAATATTGTCTTGTGATTTGGATGCAAAGATTTGGTTTACTTGTTCTTCGAGTCTGACTCGTTGATCTGGGTTGCGATAACGAATTACAAATGATAAAGCCGCATGATAGGTAGGTTGGTCTTCCATGCCCTTAGTTTGCAAACCCGTAATAGTGATAAAAATTCCATCTGATTCGAAGTTCAATTTTCTCAGAGAGTTTATTTTTTGAGATGCATAAAGAATGGGATCGCTGATATCTGTTGAAGCTTTGAGCCCCTGTTTGTTCTGACGGCGGTTTATTTCTATTTCGTACCGTAAAGTGCCGGAGCAGGATGTCATAATTTCTCCACTCAAGCCAGCCCCGCTTAAGCCCAATACATATTTCGATTTTTTTGAGAGTTCATCGATAACAGGTTTTGAAGATCGTTCTCCATATGATTCATCCGGGATTAAGAGAATCCCGCATTTGACTTTTCGCAGAGTGCGGGTATAGCGAAGCGCTTTAACTGCGCCGAGTAATACGGCAATTCCACCTTTGCCACGAGCCACTCCGGTTCCATAGATGCGGCCCTTTTCTTCATGAAAGGAATTATAATCTTCAAAATCTACCGGGTTATCCATGTTCCCAATGATCAACACATCATTTCTTTCATCCATATGATTGGTAAGATATAAAATATTTCCAAACTCAGCACGGGAATATACGTGGCGATTGAATCCAATAGGCCCAAGTTTATTTGAGATCCACCTTCCTAGTGAGTTGACCCCTTCGATATTTTCCACGTATGAGTTAATTTCCACCATATTGGATAGATCATCTTCCATCGTTCCAACGTTGCCCCGCAAATAACTTCTTAACCGAATTCTAAGTGGATCTTTTTTAGCTTTCTGATCGGATTCTTCAACTGCAACCTGATCCATCTGTTGGCTGCCAAAATATCGCTCGACCGCCACATCTAGCATGCGGTTAACCATTGTCTCAAAGGTATAACCTGCAACTTGAGCAGCGTGGACATAAGAGCCAGTCATTCCAAGGCTGGCCATGGAGTTCAATTCCAGAATGTATAAATTTCCGTCATTATCCAGTCGATAATCGACGCGGCAAAAATCGTAGATCCCTAAAACTTTTGCGGTCTCTTTAGTCAATCTGCGGAGTTCTTTAGCCAGGTTTTCATCAATGTTCGCCGGGCAAATTTTTTCCTTTGGTTTTTTAAGTTTGTCTTCCAAACTCTGGATGGCATTAGGGTCTCCGGCCAGATCTATTTCCAGTAATGGGAAAACTTCAGGGTCCTTGTTTCCAAGTAGTCCGATGGCAAATTCTCGCCCGGGAATAAACTGTTCCACTAAAATTGGCTGATGAAATTCTTCTACCAGCTTGGCGATCAGAATTTCGAGATCAGCTTTATTGTGAACCACCTCGATACCGAGAGAAACCGCTTCCATTTTTGGTTTGGTAATTACGGGATAGGGAAGATCATCAGGAATTTGTTTCGCATCGTAAAATACCCAATAAGGAGAAGTCGGTAATCCTGCCGCCTGAACCATTACTTTTGTGGTCACCTTGTCGAGAGCAATTCCGTGACCTGCTGGACTGGAACCTACGTAGGGCACGCCCAACATTTCCAATAGGGAGGGCATGTGAGTATAACGGCTGACTCCTTGAAGGCCGTATGCCATATTGAAAACCATTCCCGGTTGTTCACCTTGAACCACGCGAGGCATGAAGTCCTGGAGTTGTTCAATGACGTTGATATTACCGTCAATGATGCGAACATTATGACCTCCCTTTTCAAGAGCACTGGCTACCCGCTCAACTGTCTTGGGGTTATAGGTTTCCTGATTTTGCATGCCGAAAACGTTCAAGACCCCTTCGGCATCTTTTTGCTTGTTATAAATGACAGCTACTTTCATTGCTTATCTCTTGTAAAAGTTAATCGGTGAAAAAGATATTTATAAAATTCCTGATCAATATAAAGATTTTAGGACTCCAAGTTCTCCAGCAAAATAGATTGATGCTTGGAGACTAACCGTGGAAAACCCGTGTTGGATAGAATTAGTTTATATCTGTTAACTGCTCTTGGGATAACTTATTCCGGAGTATATCAGAATAGTTTCTTATCCGCTGAACATATCGAACCGGCTCACGACCACGGGCATAGCCATACTTCAATGTTTTGTAATATTTTTTATTGCTAAGGAGAGGAAGCACATCCCTTAGATCACTCCATAAATATGGATTTTTCTCCAGTCGGCGAGCAAGCTCTTGGGCGTCGTGTAAATGTCCCCTACCCACGTTGTAGGCCGCTAGAGCCAACCATGTTCTATCGGGTTCAGTAACTTGTTGATTAAAACTTTTCATTAGATTAGAAAAATGCTTTGCTCCCGCCATAATATTTTCGTAAGGGTCAAGACGACTTTTAACACCAAGAGATTTTGCGGTAGGTAGCGTCAGCATCATGATGCCACGTACTCCAGTTGGGCTTTTAGCCTTAGGTCTCCAATGTGATTCCTGATAACTGTGAGCCGCCAGAAGAAATTTATCAAGGCCGTGTTCTTTAGCGGCCTTATCAAATAAGTGTTGGTATTTGGGATACCTTTCTACAATGGCATTATGAAATGAGATCGTGTCGACATAATCAAATTTTTTTAAAAAGCCGTAGTAGCGCTCACTAATTTGATTCATTTCCCCTTTGGATTTGAATGTTTTAAACCATACCTCTAAAAATTTTTGTATGTCTCTACTACTGGACCGAAGGACCCAAGCTAAAGGTTCGGCTTCAGTGAGTTTAAATGCTACGATGAGTTCTGGAAAGTATCTTCGGTTTATAGATGTTATGCTGGTGTCAACAGCCGTACAGTCGATTTCTGCACGTCCCATTTTTTCGAACAGTTGTTCAGAGTTTAGTTGATCTGAAGATTCCCAGGTTAAGTTTGGCATCCCTGCCTTAAAATGGTTAAGGGTTTCCTCATAACTGGAATTTTTTGATACAACAAGTTTTAAACCCACAAGATCATTTAATTCTTTTGCTTGCTTTACGCTATTGTGGCAAACGATTTGCTGCTGAACTTCTTGGTAAGTGGGGCCAAAAAGAAAACGTGTATCCCTGACTTTTGTTTTGGTCAATCCGGCCGCTGCAAGGTCACCCTGACCCTCTTCCAAAGCCTCTAAAATTTCATGGGTTGTGTGGAAAATCCTGTATTCGGTTTCTACTCCCAGAGATTTTGCAAAAGCTTCAGCCATTTCATATTCTGGGCCAGTAGCTTGTTCATTGGAGTCAAAAAAATAAGTTGTAGGGGCATTACGAGTGAGGACAATTAGCTTCCCACTCTTTTGAATTTCCTTAATGGACCTTCCACTCTCCAGAGAACAACCCCACAATAAAATCAAATAAGCTGGGATTATGAATAAGACCCTTAACATGCTCTTTTGCATTAGTTGTAGCACCAATAGTAATTCCTGAAATTAGCGTTTAGTTTCATGGGAAAAAACTGTTAACAATTACTATAGATAAATGAAGTACTAAATCAAGAATGTTGCCGCCAATCCTAAAAAAACAAAAAAGCCAATTACGTCCGTCACAGTAGTAAGAAGGACGGTGGAGGCTATAGCGGGATCACTGCCAACTCGACTCAGAAAAATAGGGATTCCTGCCCCAAATAATCCCGCCACAATGAGATTGATTATCATGGCAACCGCAATAATTATTGCCAATTCGGTATTTTTAAACCAGAAAAAGGTGACTACGCCAATAATCACAGCAAAAGCAACTCCATTCAAAGCGCCCACAATAGTTTCCTTCCAAATTACGCGAAGGGAGTTGATGTTCGATACTTCTCGCATAGCCAGGGCACGGACTGCTACGGTCAATGCTTGGGTGCCTGCGTTTCCTCCCATGGAAGCGACAATAGGCATTAATATAGCCAGTGCGACAATTTGCTGAATGGTGGCATCAAACAGGGAAATGACAATAGAGGCCATTATTGCTGTGAAGAGATTAATCAAAAGCCAGCCAAAACGAGAACGACTGGTAGCAATGACATCACGGTAAATACTGGGTTCTTTTACACCCGCCAACTTGAGAATATCTTCCTGCGCTTCTTCATCAATAACATCGACGATATCATCTATGGTGATCACTCCGATCATCTTCTCTTCTGAATCAACAACCGCTGCGGACAACAGGTTTTCACGTCTAAAAATCTGTGCCACTTCTTCCTGATCCATTGAAGCAGGGATGGAATAAATTTCTTCCAGGCTAAGGGTTTCCAATTTTATCTGACTTCCTGATCGAATTAGACGGGCCAATGGAACCTTGCCTGAAACTTGAGAACCCGATGTAACAATAAAAATATCAGAGAAAAATTCAGGGATATCTTCATCAGAAGATGCACGTAGGGAATCGATGGTTTCGCCTACCGTCCAGGACTGTGGAATTGCAACAAACTCCCGTTGCAGTAAACGACCAGCACTGTTTTCAGGGAAGCTTAAACCTTCTTCCATGGAAACACGTTTTTTGACAGGCAACTTGCGGATTACTTCTTTTTGAAATTCACCATCAAGATTTTCGATTACCTCGAGCGCGTCATCACTTTCCAGGGAAGAAATAAGCTTTGCAACCTGCGGGGCCTCCATATCCTCCAACGCATCTTTACAAAGCTCGGGATCGAGTTCGGCATATGTTTCGGGGTCAATTGCCGAAGCATGCTGTTCCAGAATAATATGACGGTTATCGTCACTTACTTTTTCCAGAAGCTCGGCACAATCCGGTCCATTCAGACCGGCAACAGCTGTTTTGACTGCCTCTTCATGACCCTGCTGGATATTATCCTCAATATTCTGGATGTCAGAGTCACTGAGGGTGAAAGAAGCGTCCTCTTCGTATAAATCGTCCTGCATGGGAACTCTCCAAATATATAAATTAGGCACTTAAATTGAAATTGAGGATATTATCCTCTACTCAGTGATTTAGTGGAAAAAATTGTGATTGTATAAACCTATTTTTTTTCAAAATGATAATTCTTGTATAATTTAGAATAACATTTAGTCCCGAATTACCAGTTTGGAGGATATGAGAATGCATGTTTTTATGGGGTTATTTTTGGTTTTAGTATTGGCCAATCCAGCAATGGGGCAGTCAGGTTTTGGTGAGTATGGTGGGGCAACTTTTATTAGTGTTAAGGATACTAAGACGATTTTAGTAGACCTTCCTGAATACCCTGCCTTAATTGGGGAAAAGATTGCGGTACGGATTAATGGAATAGCTACGCCTAGTTTAAAGGGTAAGTGCAAAAAAGAAACTCAGCTTGCAGTCCAAGCCAAAAAATTCATGACAAAGGCATTTCAGGATGCTGAAATTGTCGATTTGACTAACATAAACCGAGGGATTTATTTTCAAATTGTTGCGGATGTCTTGATCAATGATGAAAATATTGTCATCCGGTTGGTAGAGAAGGGTTTTGCCGTAAAGAGTTCTAAAAAGAAAATGGCACATAATTGGTGCAAAAAGGCATTAAACACTAAAGGTAAATGAGAAATACAAGCAGGGAAAAACTCAGTTCATTCGATCTTGCACCTGGCAGAAAATTAGCAGGAAAATTTGAAATCATTTCCAAACTTGGGGATGGGTGGGAAGGAGAAGTATATAAAGTCCGTGAGAATAAAACCAAAATTGAGCGCGCCGCGAAACTATTCTTCCCACATAGAAATATTAAGGAAAAATCTGCTAAAGCGTATGCACAAAAACTGCATAAGCTTCGTGATTGTTCCTTATTGATTCATTACCATACTCAAGAAACAATCATATTTAAAAAATTGCCCCTTACCGTTTTAATTTCGGAGTATGTAGAGGGAGTATTGTTGTCCGAGTTTATTAAGAATTTCCCTGGAGGTAGATTAACCCCATATAAGGCGTTACATCTGCTTTATGCTCTTGCCAAAGGGTTGGAAGAAATACATTTGATGAGGGAATACCATGGCGATTTGCACATGGATAATATTATTGTTCAAAGATTCGGTCTGAATTTCAACCTCAAGCTTCTCGATTTATTTCATTGGAAAGCCCCAAAGCATGAAAATATGCAGGATGATGTTGTCGGACTCATAAGAGTTTTTTATGAAACCATGGGCGGGGCAAAATATTATCCAAGACATCCAAAAAATATTAAATACATATGTTGTGGGTTAAAAAGAAGCTTGATTCTTGAAAAATTTAAAAATATTTCACAGTTGAAGAAACATTTGGAAGGCTTGGAGTGGTTGGGCTAGGGTTTCCTTTTTCACCTCTTCCTTTCTAGGGGGGGATTATATGGGGTCAGGGGGCCTTGTCGGATTTGTCAAGCAGGATTAGACTCAGGCAGGTCACTCCACCATCCGCTTTTTCGAATTCGCTCATTTCCAGTTCTATTATTTTCATTCCATATGCGCGAATTTTCTCACTGACCCTTGGGAACCCGGCGGGCATCAGAACAACGTCTCCCAATGCCAGGCAGTTAGCGACGTAAGATTCGTTTTCGGTGACTTCTATCCAATCAAAATGTTTCAAGATTGAAGAATCTATTCTTGAAGGATCAATTATTAAAAGGTTGTTGCCCAAAAAAGTGGTGGCACTTTTAAGATGCAGTCCTTTGCTCACAGTGACCGGAACCACATTTTTAGATGTCAGTGTGGAGAGTGCCTCCACAGCTGATAAATTACTACGTTTGGATAGCCCCACAAAAATTGTGTCGGGAGTGTTCATCACATCCCCGCCATCGAGAGTTGCGGGCGATTCCAGAGTTACACAATTGTTGTGTTTTTTCAGCACCGTGGCAACGGATTGGACTTCCTCTTGGCGGGAGGTTTCTTTCATCGGGCAAAGCAGGATTTTATCTTCAAGAATAACGGCGGTATCTTCCACGAAGGTGGCATCGGGCAAAGGGTCCTGGGGAGGCAGGTATTCTACTTTTCCTCCCACTTCTTTCAGTGCCTCGACATAATGCAGGTGCTGGTGCATAGCTACTGCAAGGTCGATATCATTCTTGCCAGGATGCTCCGATAATGCCTGAGAAAAATTTGGTCCGGGTTTTCTCACATAAGCTGTGAACATGTGGGTTTCCCGGGTTAGTCACAGGTGGGAGTGTTCATCAATCGGGAGAAATAAAGCATGGGAAAAAGCTTCTTGGCTTTCTTTAAAGTTTTCAGGATGGCTTTGCTGGGTTTGAGTCCAGTCCCAATTTTGTCGGGTCGGGCGATATATGTCAGTCCACTAATCAGGATGAAATCGTGGCGGTTGAAGCGCAACACTTTTCGTTGGTACTCATTAGGGTGACCAAAAAATTCATCCAGTTTAGGAATAAGCTTTTCATCCATTGCATAAAGTTCTCCGTGCATCATTCCGGCATTATCATTGGTCGGTTCAATGTTAGCCAGCCCCAGGTTTTCCATTCCCCCGTTATCAATAGGGATTTTGTTGAACACCAGTCTCCAAGCCGAGAGAGTGACAGAAGTTTTGGATATATACTCCAGACCCTGTTCTTTAAAAAAATCTTCATTGATTAACTCTCCATACGCGAAAAAATTGACGACATCAGCCATTATTATCTCTCCTGTTCCAAGTCATTTAACTTAGGGGCTTTATTTGATTTCTCCCCAAGAGTACCCGGCAAAGAACTTGCTGGTTATGGGGGAGTATGATAATATCAAAAAATCATTCCTAATGTGATCGTCATTTTCAGTTTGATTGAAGAAACTTTTCATTCAGGGGCGATTTTTACTAATTAACCAAAATGTTGTTAATTTTCCCTTAAGATTGTTGTTTTAGGGAAAATATTTCTTTTATATTTTAAGGAGCAGTTTATGTCAGCCAAAGTGGTTACGGTTTCCGATGCGGAATTTGAGCAAACGGTTTTAAAGTCTGATAAACCCGTTATGCTTGATTTCTGGGCCGAATGGTGCCAGCCCTGTAAAATGCTTTCTCCTACTGTAGAAGAGCTTGCCGGGGAGTTTGAGGGTCAGATTGTGGTTGGGAAATTGAATGTAGACGATAATCCCAACACGGCGACCACATATGGCATCCGTGGTATCCCCACGCTTCTTTTTATAAAGGGTGGTCAGGTTGTTCAGCAGGTTGTGGGAGTAAAATCGAAAGCAGAAATTAAAAAGGTTATTGAGGAAAACCTGTTGGCGTAATTCTTCTGGTTTTGGTGGTAATTATATAGATGTGTAAATGGGGCGTAGCCCCAAGTTTTCAATCATTTCTATATCACTTTTTGGGTCCCGGCCTTTGGTGGTGAGGTAGTTGCCCCCCAAAATTCCATTGGCACCCGCAGAGAAAAGTTGCTCCTGCTGATCGGTCAGCACCTCTTCCCTCCCTCCACAGACGAACAGGTCGATATCCGGTAATACCAGTCGCATTAGAGAGATAGTTCTAAGAGCTTCATAGTGCTCCATAGGCTCCAGATGGTCCAGCCCAGTCCCTGCAATCGGTTTCAGAAAATTTATGGGAAACGATTGTGTGCCCAGATCGCGAATGGAAAAAGCCAGTTCTGCCCTTTGCGCAAACGATTCTCCCATCCCGAAAATACCGCCTACACAGACTTGCAATCCCGCGGCCTTGGCGTTCTGCACGGCCTTTACCTCATCTTCATAGGTATGCGTTGAAACGATTTTATCAAAATGGCTTTTTGCGGTTTCCAGATTATGGTGGCACCGATCCAGTCCGGCTTCTTTCAACTCCTTCAAATGCTCCATTGGCATCAAGCCGAGGGAACAACAGGTTTCGAGCTGTGTTTCGGCCTTGATGCGTTTGATAGCCTCAATCACCCGATCTAATTCTTTCCGGTCATCGAGAGAAGTTCCGGAGGCAACAATGGAGAATTCATTGGATCCAAAAGCTTCCGCCTCTTTTGCGGCCGCAACAATTTCATCGACATCCATCAACTCATATTCCGGCGAATCAGTTTGGAATGAGCTGGACTGCGCACAGAAAGAACAGTCTTCCACGCATCGTCCAGATTTTGCGTTGACGATGGAACAGATTTTTACATCCTGTCCCTTGAAATGATCCCGGATGCGGTCGGTTCCGATAAAGAGATAGTCCAGTTCTTCCCGGGTAAGGGTTTCCAGTTGTAAGGCCTGATCATAAGAAATGGACTCGCCTTTTAAGGCGGTGTTGACCATATTATCTATTAATTCAGTACGCATTGAGTTTGTCGTTCTCTAAGGGTTTAATTTTGGATGCCTCATCATAATGTTTCTTTAATCATAACTCAATAGTTTCACCAATTCTTCCACGGTGTGGACGGGTGCGAGACAGGTTCCCTGTTTGCAGACATAAGCGGTTGCTTTCCCATTGACCAGTTTTCGGTCTTTTAACAGAGGGATGGATGTGCTTCCAATCTCATCTTCATAAGCAAAGGCAAAAACGGCATTCGGGTAAAACCCTTTGCGAAGAGTATCTAATAATTTCTGGGTTTCCGTATCGTTTCTTTTGCCGACCACGGCAACCTCTTTAAGTCCCCCGAGATACAAATGCAGGGCCTGGAGCATGTAAGCCGAGTTGAGGCCGTATTCCATCAGCTCTTCATTAAAATTTAAGAATATTTTTTCCGCTTTCAGGGATAGAGAAGGATCGGCCAAATAGGCGGAAAGCCGGAGCAGGGCGTACGCGGCGTTGCTGTTTCCAGAAGGCTCAACCCCATCGTAACCGCTGGTTTGTCGTACTAACAGTTCTTCTCCATCACTGGCTGTCTCGTGAAAGGTCCCGTTATCGCTCAGAAATTTATCTTCCACTCTTTGCATCAGTTCTTGGGCTGTTTGAATATAATGAGGTTCGTAAGTAGCTTCATACAAGTCCAGGCAGGCGGTTGCGGAGGCGGTATAATCGAACAAGTAACCGTCATAGCGGGCTTCTCCATCTCGATAGCGTCGCAAGATTTTCCCTTCTGGCGTTCGTAACCGGGTAAGGAGAAACTCCATGGCTCGGGCTGATTTTTGTATTCGCTCCGCATCCTCTAATACTCTTCCCGTTTTAGCCATGGCACTTATCATCAATGCATTCCAGGAAGTGAGAATCTTATCGTCAAGAAGAGGGCGAATGCGTTTACTGCGGACTTCAAGGAGCTTGTCTCGAGCGACTTCTAATTCCTTTATGGCATCCATTTCCTGCATACCTACTTCTTTGGCTACAGTTTCCGCTCCTCGGGTGATGTTTAAAATATTTTTCCCTTCGAAATTCCCGTTCTGGGTGATGTTGTAATAGGGAATTGCGATGCTGGCTGTTTTTCTTCCCAGAATCTGCTCGACTTCCTCTCGGG
>JABIXH010000078.1 GCA_018664975.1 Nitrospina sp.
CCTAATTCTTTCACATCTTTAGTCACATTATAACGGCCTACATCCAAACCTTCTCCACCCCAACCGATTCCAATATTATGAAATTTTTCATCAGAAAAGTTGGTTCCAAAATGACATAAATTGCATCGAGCCTTATCGAAAAACAGTTTTTTTCCGCGCTTCACCGATTCAGAAACCGCTTTTTCGTCTCCATCGTAGTCAAATCGGTCAAACGGACTGTTGCCAGAAATCAGAGTCCTTTGAAAAGATGCGATGGCTTTACCAACTAGCTCTTTTGTGACCGTTGCTGTTCCAAATGCGTCCTTGAACAGCTTTTTATACCCATTAAACTTGTTGATCTTTGCAACCAATTGATCGTGATTGGCGAAGCCATGTTCAATAGGATTGGCAAACGGCCCGATAGATTGGTCCTCAAGAGTAGCCGCGCGCCCATCCCAAAACTGGACAGTACTGAAGGCACGGTTGATCGCGGTTGGGGCACTTCTGCCTCCTTGTTGATGATGAATACCCGTTGAAACCGGCTGACCATCGGTAAAAGCCAGTGCCGGAATATGGCAGGTTGCACAGGCAATGGTGTTATTTGCAGACAACCGCTTGTCAAAAAACAGGAGTCGGCCCAGATCAACTTTCTTTTTTGTTAGAGGGTTATCATTGGGAACTTTAAAGGCATCTTCGTCCAAACCCAGAGGAATCTCAATTTCATAGTCTTCATCTGAAGCGGCCTCGGCTAACAGCATTCCCCCGAACAGGAAAAAAAAACCGGCAACCATTGCCGACAACCCTGTTCTCCCCAAGCTTATATTTTTTCTATGCATAATTGTAACCTCCCAATAATAGAACCATTATTATCAAATATTCTGAACTTTGGTGAGCTCCAATTCAAAACTCAAAAACCTGTACCCTATATATTATTGATCTTATCCTAGCCCTGAATATTCATTTTTCACCAATACGCTTGATAAGTCTAATCAATTAATTCTATAATTATGATAGATGTTATCTATCACCTATACTCAACTTTCATATCTTGCTTCTCTGGCCCGGAACCGACATTTCGGGTTGGCCGCCCGTGAGTGCCATGTCACCCAGCCCACTCTAAGCATGCAGATCCACAAACTGGAAGAAGACTTGGGAGTCCTCCTGTTCGACCGATCCAAAAAACCGGTCCAACCCACTGAAATCGGATTCAAAATCATTGAGCAGGCAGAAAAAGCCCTGCTAGAGGTATCACGAATTGAAAATCTAGCACATGAGAATAAAGGAGAGATTCGTGGAGAATTCAAACTTGGGGTGATCCCTACCCTGGCTCCATACCTATTGCCACTTTTTCTGGAAAGTTTTATTCAGAATCACCCCAAGGTTGAGTTGGTGATCGAGGAATTGCAAACTGCGCAAATTATCCAACGTCTGAAGCTTGACTCCCTCGATGGAGGAATTCTGGCAACCCCATTAAAACATAAAGGAATCCTGGAACAGCCTCTGTTTTATGAACCTTTTGTGGTTTACCTGAGTCCCATGCACCCTCTGTTGAAAAAAAACATGATTACAGAGAAGGAACTCAGCAGGGAGGATATTTGGCTCTTGAATGAAGGTCATTGCTTTCGCGATCAGGCTATTGAAATTTGCAAAAAACAAGTCTCCAAAAAATCAATGCGAAAAAAACTGATTTTTGAAAGCGGAAACCTGGAAACACTGAAGCGCTTGGTGGACAGCAAGTTCGGGTACACACTAATCCCTTACCTTGCATTGGAAGGAATGAAGGCTAAGAAAAAGAAATTGCGTTTTTTTAAGCCTCCTGTTCCCACTCGAGAAGTCAGTTTGGTTCACAGCCGGGTTCATCTCAAATCGAACATCCTTCTGGCGCTTAAAAATTCCATCCAGTCTTCGTTACCCGATGAATTAAAACAAAAAATCCTTAAAAGAAATTTAATCGGACTACCGCCTCAAACTAGCACCTGAATGAAATAGTCTTCCAGCTATAATTATTTAATGGCAACTTCCCATACCCCGTTTTTCGAGATATTTCTGGTGGTAGTCTTCTGCCAAATAATATTCCGAGGCTGGGTTAATTTCCGTAACGATAGCAGAGCTAAACCTCCCCGACTTATCAGCCTTTTCCATTGATGCTTTTGCGGTAGCCTCTTGTTCAGGAGAATGGTAATAAATCCCAGAACGGTACTGGGTTCCTCTATCAGGACCCTGACGATTCAATGTCGTTGGATCATGACAGCCCCATAAAACATCAATCAGTTCATCATAAGATATAATGGAAGGATCATATTCAACCTGAACCACTTCGGCATGTCCCGAGCGTCCGGTACAAACTTCTTCATAGGTGGGGTTTTGGGTTGTCCCGCCTGTATAACCCACCGAAGTGGCAGTGACTCCCTTTGTTTTTTGAAAAGTCAGCTCTACACCCCAAAAGCACCCTGCGCCAAAAGTTGCTACTGCCATTTCGTTCTCCTTTTAGCTACGGCTGGTAATTTCGATCAGGTGATATCCAAAAGAAGTCTGTACGGGACCGTGCACAGCACCCACTTCTTCGTTAAATACAACCGTATCAAATTCCGGAACCATCTGACCGGGACCGAAGGACCCCAGGCTTCCGCCATCTTTTCCAGAAGGGCATTGGGAGTGCTCTTTAGCCATGTCGCCAAAGTCCGCACCTTCCTCAATTTTCTTTTTCAAATCCTTGCAAGCATCCTCAGATTTAACCAAAATATGTCGAGCTGTTGCTTGAGTCATAAAAACATCCTTTCCATTATTTTTGACGGTTATAAATTCTATAGTAATAGCCCAGCATGATCAGGGACATTATCGCTAAAGCGGTAAAATGGGCCAGGTATTTAACAGAATACCAACTGGGAGAAAAACGAACCGTTCCATTTATCTCACCGGAAAAATGCTGTAACATTTCTCCATATTCTATCATTAAGCGAACAGGAAAACGATCCTGCTCCTGATTTTCCTGGCGAAAAACACGAACCTCAAAATTCTTTTCTTCCCCGCCACGCAGGGTAAACCCCATCATCCCCGAGAAATCATCCGTTTTTATACCGGGAGGAAGTAGAAGCATCATTCTTATATTTTTAAAAGATTCTGAGCGATTCTGAAGAAACACCCTCAAGATGGATGAATCCGAGTCTGTTGCCGACTCCAGACTCCCCTCTATTTTGGACGTCAACGGCTCCTTGAAATAAAAGGAATCCGTGGCCAATACTGTTTTTTTTATTCCATCATTTGGGCGCGTCCAATAATCCACCATAGCGGTCAGGGGATACCTGCCCACCCGCATAACCGGGGGATGCTTGTCATTTTCCAGTGTAATACTCTGTCCCGGGTCCAGACGCATGATTTTCGACATCATAGACATCGAGTGGTGAAAATGAAACATCGAGTGGATATGATAAAGAGACCGCGAACCCAAATTTTTAAGCGTCAAAGCTAATTTGATATTTCCCGAATCATCGATCTGATTTTGAATGGAGACATCCAGCGGCTGGGACTGGATATGACCAACCGGTACGCCCCAAGCAAAAATAGCAAAAAATATTATCCTGTAAAAAAATAAAAATTTTGAATTGAAATCTCTAAGCATAGAATCCATTTTAGCACTAAAAGAATGGACCGATTCTAATATTGATGAACGGGAGAAGAGAAGGGATAGGAGAGATTAAAAAATGGGTTTAAACAGGAACTTCCCGGATCTGGACTTCAACTTTAAGTTGCTCGGTACCGCCTCCCTTATAAATGGTTCCACTGACAGGCGTGGCGTCACGATAGTTTCTTCCGCAAGCAACACGTATATGATCCTGCGCCACCATACAGCCGTTGGTGGGGTCGAATCCGCGCCAACCCAAAAATGGCAGGTACACTTCTACCCAGGCGTGGGAAGCATCGGACTGAAGTTTGTTTTCATAATCCCCTCCCGTATAAATATAGCCCACCCGGTATCTCGCTGGAATATCAATCAGCCGACACAGGCAGATGAACAGATTAGCGAAATCCTGGCACACGCCTTTACGTATAGAAAAAACATCAAATGCAGTAGTCTCAAGAAAGGTGATACCCTGAACGTAGGAAAAGTCTTCATGGATTTTTTTATTAATATCCATAAGGCTGTCGATCAGATGTGAATCGTTGCGCTTCACAAAACTCATGGCGAAATCCGTCAACTGCCGGAGTTGAGTTTCTGGAAGCTCGGGAGGTAGCAGATAGGGAAGCATCATCTGGCGTTGCCAGGGCATCCACATAAGTGGTATCTGTGAGCGCCGCATGATCGGACTGTGACTGTCCGGGGGACAGGAGTAAACCTTGACCCGGCTTTTACTTTTGATCAAAAGTTGTTTATAGGGATGAGTGATATCGTAATGGATCGAATGATTGGCAAAAACATCTTCAAATTGTAATAATTCTCCATCGACTGAAAGCTCCAGTGTGGCCTGTACCACCTCCTGAATGGAGTCTTCCACAGGTTTCAGACGAAAGGTGTGAGTACTGTGCTCAACCGGAACGGAGTAATTATATTCCGTCAAATGAGAGATGTCGTAGGACCGGTATTCCAGCGGAATCCCATCTGAAGCATGGGTGAGAGACTTGATATTGATGATATTCGAAAAATTTTCTGTTGCAGAAGGTTCCTCAGCAACAGCTTGTGTACTAGTTTGAGATTGTTCCTGTTGTTGGGAAACAAACAACTCTGTTTTTATCGCTGTCTCTTCTTTTTCTTCCGGGGGATTTTCAAGAACAGGCACCTTGATATTTTTTTCAGAAGGCTGGCTATCCCAGTATACTGCTCCCCTACGGACGATGATGAGTTGTCCCGGCTCCATGGTCTGGAAGGATGCCTCATCAAACTGGAAAGATGAAACTAGAAAAACAGTACGTAACGAATCGCGCGGGTCATCCAGGTTTAAGGAAACCAGATCGGACTCGAAAACAGGCGGCTCTTCGGAGGGCTGTACTCTATGATAATAAAGATCTCGCTCCGAATTTTTTCCGTGGTAAATAGCCAGACTTCTACCATCACTCACGATAAAGTCAGAACTTCCCAATCCATCCAACTCCTCCATCCACGTTAAAAGCTCACTGCCGCTGATGTCGGTCAACCCTTTTGCGGAACATGCCAGAAATTTGCCCAGCAAGTAACAAAACGCCAATTCAGAATCGGTTTTTCCCACAGGCTCTAAAAGATCAGACGGGTCTATATGAAAGTCATTCAAGGCGGCCCGGTCCAACCGACCGTTATGCAGAAAAAGCCAGTCATATCCGCCAAAACTGCGCCGGAACGTCTGGGTATCGTGCTGAGTATATTCCTGGCCCGCCCCTTTCACTTTGCACATAAAACTGGTGGAACGAAAACTGGTCCCGTCCTGAAGTGCGTTCAACAG
>JABIXH010000019.1 GCA_018664975.1 Nitrospina sp.
CACGCTTTCAATGGAAAGATAATCTTTTGTTTCGATGGTTTCTTTAAACTGAGTGTCAGAAAAATATTCTGGCAATGCAACTTTCCCGGTCGCATCCCCGGAACCAGCCAGACTGACTGCAAATGGATAGACCATGCTCCCTGAGTTTTTCGTAGCCTGCGCAAGAGCCCGGTCTTCAGTTTCATCGACGGGCTGGGAGAAAAGAATATCGTAAACAATGGCTCCAGGATTCTCATTACTCAGGAAACTGATCATCCGGGTATGGAGGGAACGCGGCCAGGGCCAGCGGCCTATCTGTTGTGCGCTGGCGTCGTCCGCATCGATCATGATGATGTTGGGATTTGTTTCGATGGAGCCGCGAACCTGGAATCTTGCGTCCAGTGTCTGAAGCTCCCATGCCTGGAACAGATCAGAAAACCCCAGGCTCAACAACACGGTTATGACCGCCCCAATAAACCCCAGGATGATGGACTTTTTCATATCAAGAGTTCCTGATACTAATTTTTATCCTGCTCATTGCCAAAAGTCCCGATCATGTCTTTGGGCTTTTCCGGTATTTCAATGATCGGGATTTTTCTGGATCCCCTTATATATCTTTCACCCTTCCTAAAAATGAATATTTCTGAATAGGCTTCGGCCCATGCGGTGCTCTCCACAGAATCAACCTGCGTTGACAAGGCCTGGATGGTTCTTGAGCCGCGGGTGGTTTCTCTTTGCACACTGTGAAACCCTTTATCCAGATCAAGTTTTAAAAGTGAAACCTTGTTCAATGTGACAATAGCCTTGATTCGTTCCAATCCTGCGGGGCCCTGGACATCAAACTCAAACCCGTAATTTGGAGACGGAACCTGGTAGGTCACTCCCGCGCGAACAAAATTATCCCTATGAAATTTGTTCGGGAAAATTACGGTGATGTCCCCCTTTGGTCCGACATCAAGCATAGTTAAGTAGCCGTTTTTGTCTGACTTGACATAAAAAACTATTTTTTCATTAATCTCGTAATCCTTTTTATCTGTCCACGTCTCAACCTTAAAAGAGGACTTGGAGGGTTTTGCGGCAACCAGTTTTTCAAGTTGCTCTTGATAACTTTTCTTCTTTTGCGCGGACTTGAAGTCTTTCGCCATGGTGTCTATCAATGCGAGGTCTTCCGGATTCAGCTCTTTTCTTTCTATACGTTTATTTCCCGAAGACTGAATAGTCTTTGTCTCGGTGTTAATCAATCGGGCCCTGATCTCAAGACCTGTTCTCTCCATCCGATAGGAACCGACCACGTAATAGTCCAGACCGTTGGCTTTTGCTATTTCCTCTGGCTGTTGGCCTCCATTAATTTTGAGTTCCTTCAACTTAAGATCTTCGGCCCGAGCAAGAATGGTTTTAATATCTTCGTTCAGGACACGGCTGAAAGGAGTGACCCGATCATACCTAAGGTCCTTGAACAGCATCACTCCCAGGAAAGGATTTTTTCCTGCAGGGATATTGCTTATGAGCTGATTGCTCAGGTCGGTGATACTCTCTCGCCAGGCTTGGGATTTATTTGAAGCCAGTTTGGGGGTTTGGACAATATAATTGAAAGCTGCTCTCTTATTTTTTAAGGGGGAGAGAAGTTTTTCCACAACATCTCCATTGAAATTGGAGCGAATCCAGGAATAGTCCAACTTCACTTCGATCACGTGGTTTGAGTCCTCATAGGAAGAGATCCTATGAATAGTGGTCTGTACTATTCCATCAGACCCGCTGGTTTTTTTCTTCTCAAGTTCTCCCTGACCAATTTCATAATTGAAAAGCACGGGGATATTGGAAACAGGGGTCTGATTTCCTTCTTTGAGAAGATAAACTTTTGCCACAAGGGGTTTGGCCACCCCTTTCTGGTTCTTCACAATTTGCCGGTCCCCTGAAACCGTGGCTAAATTTAAATTGTGAACGATGCCCTTTATTCTAGATTCAAATTCACCCTCACTTATGTCTTGAGATCCGGAATTTTCTCGGGAGCCGGTAATTACGTGTATGGCACTTTTTAATGGCGTGAGTGTTGGGGCCTTCTGGTATCCCGACAGGTAATGTGAAAGGGCATTAATCACTTCAACCCTGTTTTCGGCTTCCGTTCCCTCGTTCAAATTTCGTTTCAGGACAGATTCTATTTTACTGACCTTATCCTGGATGGTAGAAGCCGCCAGACTTCGCTTTACAACTGCAAGGGAGTAGTGGACACGTTTTTCCTGGTCCACCCAGCCATCCTTGATTTCAACTCCCTCAAGAACCGTATCAACCTCTGTTTCGATGACCGACTCAACATAGGTTTGCTCTGTTGTGGAAACATCCACCATTGTGGAGTTGATCTTGACCTTCAGGTTTTTAGCCAGGTTCGA
>JABIXH010000030.1 GCA_018664975.1 Nitrospina sp.
CGATATCGGACGTTTTGACCCCAATGCATTGATTCCAAAATCCGAAAGTTATGTAGACATGATCCTGGTTGCCTCATACGTTAAGGATATTGACAAGGCTATCGACTTGGTTAATACCTTTAATGCTAAGGGATATGAAACAACTATTAATATTATGGCCGTATCCCATTCTCGAGAGCCAGAGTTAGACGAGGCACTGGAGCAGATTGAAAAAGAAAGTGCTGTTGATGTGGTTTATCTGGTCGATAGCTTTGGAGCATTGTATTCTGAGCAGATAGCTTATCTGGCCAAAAAGTATAAGGCCGCACTTCCCAGTCGGGAAATTGGAATTCATGCCCACAACAATCAACAGTTGGCTTTTGCTAATACCATTGAGTCGGTTATCCAGAATATCAACTATCTGGATGGAACTATTTGGGGTATTGGAAGGGCGGCTGGCAACTGTCCATTGGAATTGTTATTGGGATTTTTGAAAAACCCGAAATTTGATATCCGACCGATTCTGGAAGTATTGGAAAGTGATTTTGTGGAATTGCGTAATAGCATTGAATGGGGTTATACCATTCCATACATGATTACGGGAATTCTGGACTTGCACCCGCGTGCTGGAATGAAGATTAGAAATTCAGACCAAAAGGACGAATATCTGAATTTCTATGAAAAGCTCACTTCAGAAGCCAACGTCTAAATCCTCATGGCAGGTTTTGATTTAACTCTTTTTGAGAAAAAACCTGTTGTGGGTATTCTCCGCGGAGTCGATGAAGCGTCCCTGGCGGGTGTGTTGGAAGCGGCATATTTGGGCGGACTCCGTTTTCTCGAAATTACTCTCAACACCCCGGGAGCGTTTTCCCTTATCAAAAAGGCTGTCGAGCAGTTCCCTGAATTTTGTATCGGTGCGGGAACAGTTCTATCCGCTGATGCCACCAAGAATGCCGTGGATGCTGGAGCAAAATTTATAGTGGCTCCAGACTTGAATGACAATGTCGCAGAGTATTGTGTTAAGAATAATCTTGCCTATTTCCCTGGTGCCCTTACTCCTACAGAAATTGCAAAAGCCTGGAATTCAGGCGCAACAATGGTAAAAGTTTTTCCTGCTTCGCAGATGGGACCCAGTTATTTTGAAGTTTTAAAAGGCCCATTTGAGCAGATTAAGCTGATGGCGGTAGGGGGTGTAGGGCCTCAAAATATCTCAGATTATTTTTCTGCTGGAGCCTCTGCCGTGGCCTTAGGAGGTTCGATTTTTTCTTTGAGCCGGATGGCAAACCGGGAATATAATCTCATACAAAAAAATATTGAAGAATTTATGTTTGCAGTTAATAAAAACTACTCTAATATAGAAAATATAAATTTGGCGAATCACTCAAATTAAAGAGAGAAATTAGGATGACCTTCGATTTTATGAAAGACTTTATGATGTTTGAAGATGAGGAGCGGTTTGCGGGTCTTTGTGAACAGTTGGAGGAAGCAATTCGTGACGTAGATGGCGGCGAAGGCAAGGTCTCAGAACTTGAAATCATGCAAGCACTGGACTATGTTGGGTTCAACCTGTTTCGAGATAACTGGGAAGAATATAAGAAGATGGATATGCTCAACCGTGACCAGGCTTTATCTCCCAACTCCAAAAGCAAAGAAAAGCGGTACATCCATTAGTCAGTCTTTTCCAACTCCCCCAGGTTTTCCATCAACCGGTGCATTTTTTTATCCAGAGTATTTAGGTGTCGGCTGATTTCCACTATTTCTTTTTTCTCCTGATCCATATAGACCAATTGGCATTTTTCAATATGCTCTGTGATATGTTCTATCATGTCATGGATTTCATGACTCTCGCTAGAAAGCTCATCAGTAGTTTCAGTCAGCTCTATTGCACGATCAGTGGCCAAATCTTCGATTAGTTTTTTTCTATTTTTAACCCTGGCCCGGTAGTAAGCGATTAAAAGGCCGGATAGAGTCAGAAACACAATCCCAATAGTTGCCAAGTCAACAATCATAAAAAAATAAGACCCAAAAAATCTTCCGTTATGGATTTCAGTTATCAGTTTGACAACATCCATTTTCATTTCATCAGGCGATAGTTGATTCACAGCGCCACTCAAATCAATATTCTTCCAAACCTCTCCTTCATCTTCAGATAAATACAGGCCCGATGATGTGCCTACATATAAAGATTTTTTATTTAAGCTGATGATCCTGTTAATTTTGATGTCGATAGATGTTCCTGAGCCCGCATTAATTTTTTGAGTGAAAGAGGAAATATTCTCCCAAGAGTCTCCACCACTCTTGCTGGAATAAAAATTTGCTCCGCTACCCACATAAATTTTTGCTTGGTTAGACGGGGTTATAAAAATTGCATCAATAGGAGTTTTCTTGAAAGTAGGGTCAGTAACCCAGTTCCGTCCTCCATTAAAGGATTTATAGAGACCAGTCTGAGTGCCGGAATAGAGAAATTCGGGGTCAGTGTTTAGCGATATTAGATTGCTTACGGGAGGTAAGGCGGTATCCCAGACTCGATTCCAATCTTGCCCACGATTTTTGCTGCGGAAAATACCACTTTTCCCAGATGCATAAAGGATATCTGGATTAGGTGCAGAAAAATTTATAAGTTGGATAGGATGTTTCGTAAATACGGACTCCCAACTCTCTCCTGCATCAAGAGATTGGAAAACTCCTCCATCTGTAGCGGCAAATAAGATTTCTGGATTTTCAGGATGCAGAATAAGATCATAAATTCCGGAATGGGTTAAGCCCGCTGATTCATCAAACCAGTCACTCCAATTATTTCCGGCATCCTCAGACTTAAATATTCCGTGTCCGGTTCCAGCATAAACGATATTGGAATTTTTAGGATTAATGACAAGGGAACGAATATCCTGATCAAACAATCCCTGGTTAGTTTGAAGCCAGGTTTTACCGCCATCCTGAGATCGGTAAATCCCGATATCCGTTCCTACATATATAATTTGCTGATCAGTTGGGCCTGTGATCAGCGACTGGATACGGCGGCGGGCCTGATTGACTTGGAAATATTTTGCAGGTAAGTATTTTCCACTAATTTGGGCTTTTTCAATTCCAAACTCTTCTGGATGCATTAAGAGAAAGCCGGAAACTGAAAGAATTAGAATAAATACTGCAAAGAGAATTCCAACCCATTTGTGGATAATGCGTGTATTTTTAAATAAACGAATATTCAAGGGAACGCCTAATTTTGCTTAGATTCAAAGCCCTTCTTGGCCAGCTTCTCATACTCATCTTGAAGTTGGTTTTCCACGTATTTTACGTGCCCAAAAAGTTCGTGGATCTTGATATCTATTTCCTTTAAATGTCCAGAAAGCTCTTGCAAGTCCTGATCAGGCGTGTCTTTCAAGAATACTTCGCACCGTTTTGCATGATGAGAAATATGTTCTACCAGGTCATGGACTTGGGTGATGTTGCCTTGCAGTTGGGAGGTTTCCTCTTTTAATTGAGTGGCACCCAGTTCAGCCTTAATGATAAAAGTGTAAACCAAGGCAAAAACAAATGCCCCAAATAACACAGCCTGACCTATGAATGTTTCCCATGTTGGATACATGCCCAGCCAGGAAAGACTAGGTAAAAAATCTGCGGAAGTCATGGAAATCTGCTCACCCATTTGTAATTCATGAAGTCCTTTTCCCATGAAAGTAAATGCCATGTAATACAATAGAACACTGGTGAAACCAAAAAACCATTTAATAGGAATCCTCATCCCCAAGGTATTGATCAAGTAAAATATTGTTGCCAAAACTACACAACCTGCCAGGAACCCGGGTATGATCCCAGCGGTGGAATCCCCAGCATATAAATAGAGAGCTTTATAAAAAAGAACGGTTTCGAATCCTTCACGATAAACAGATATAAATGCCACCGCCCCCAAGGTGAAGGTGTTTCCCTTGGACAAGGCTCCGCGCATTTGTTTATTGATGTATTCTTGCCACTTCTTGTTGTCAATTTTTGATACCAGCCAATAGCTGACCCAGAATAA
>JABIXH010000145.1 GCA_018664975.1 Nitrospina sp.
AAATTTTATTGTTTGTCGTATTTCAGTATCGACAGAAACGATTTAGTGCGCTCTTAATGGAAATTGGGTCCGGTAAAATGGGGTTCGTTATAATCCGGCATCCTTCTAATCAGAAATTCAATTTGTTACTTGAAAATCCGTAGGTGCTGTTCGATAGTTATCTTCAGGAACACTAAAAAGAATCATTTTTTGTTTCATATTTTCTTTTCGTTCATGTAATTTTCCGCCTATGGCTTAACGTCCGCTTTGGGTCGTTTGCGGACTTAGAATCAGAGCGTATCAAGGTTGCTCGCCCATCACCCCCTATACTTCCGCAATCGGATTTTACCTGTTAAGCGCAGAAAATGAAAGGGGATTACCCATTCTGCGCAGGAGAGCTTAGGTGAAATATTACGCCTTCGAGTACCCCTTCGGGGCATGAAGGCTAATGATGGGGATATAACAAGCCTCAGGGTGACAGAACGGCATGCTTGGATTAGCTCACTTTTCGGCATACCCCTGCGGGGAATGATTAACCCCCCTGGCCCCCCTTATCAGGGGGGAATTATTTATCCTCGATCAACCTCTCCGCCATACGGGGTTTGGCCTTCTTCATCCGTCCCAAGATAGACCCAAAGTTCTTCTAACAATTTTTGCTGTTCAGCGGAACTCTTAAAATCCATAGAAAACTCATTGGGCGGTCCCATTCCGTTTGCCCGCAAATTCTTGCGCAATTGGTGATACTGGTAATTGACGGTGGTTGTTTTGGTCAAACCTGGAAACTTATGCACAAACTCATTGCCTTGATATTTCCATTTCATGACGAGGTATTGTGAGTTTCGTTCTTCAAACGTTCCGGCATCACAAATGGCCTCACCGCATTTTCGGGTAAGCCCTATAAGAAATTGGATGTCTTTTTTGCTCATGCATTCACCGATAAATGAAGAGGAAAGTATACTCCAAGATCCTTCGCTTCGCTCAAGGATGACAAAACAAACCTCATAGGATCGTCTTTGCGAGGCGGCGAAGCCAACGAAGCAATCCAGAAGGTTTTACCTCACGCTCTCTGGGTCGCCACGCCGCTTTCGCGTCTCGCGATGACGTTCTTGGAAGTTTTATTTAACTTGTTAAACCGATTTAACAGTCAATTTGGGGTGCAACTGCTGGCGCAGTTGGGTCTGGATGTATTGCAGAGTTCCACTGGTGGAGGTCGGGCAACTGCCGCAAGCACCTTGATAATGGATGCTGACTTCATCGCCGTCGATGCCTTTGAGTTCCACTCCACCACCATCCTGAGCCAGGTTGGTGCGGATCGAACGGTTGAGCACCATTTCGATTCCCTGAAGTTTCTTCTCGTTATTGAGGTTGGCGAAGTTGACCACATCGACCTCGCTCAATTGAATTTTGCCTTCGGCCTGATAGAAGGTCACTGTCTCTTCGATGGTTTTCCACACCCGGTCTTTGAGGGGGACCCAACTGGTCTTGTCGTCTTTCGTCACGGTGACAAAATTATCCATGACAAACACGTTGATGACACCGGGTCGCTCGAACAGGGCGGCCGCCATTTTATCTTCTTCCGCTTCCTTTTTACTGGCGAAGGAAATATTGCCGTCATCGAGAATCACTCCGTTGATGACAAACTGCAAGGCATTGGGATTCGGAGTTTCTTTCGTGCGCACCACCTTCAAAGCTTTTTTGAGATTGGGTTTTGCTTTGGGCTTGGGTTTTTTAGCCGGTGCTTTTTTATCATTCATTTTTGCCTGGATGGCCAGGACTTCACTGATCTTCACTACACAAAAACTCCCAAAATTTTATGAATAGCAATCATCTTAAACTATTCAATTGCGAGTGCCAAATATTATCTGGGTTATTCGGCGCGGGAAGGAAATTCCGCAGTCTGGATGGTGATTACCCTGCGTCCTTTAAGAGATTGCATGGCCTCGTAGGCAACAAAAATAGCCAGTCCGATTAGGATCACCGACGCCGTACCGAGAAACACATTAGGTTGGGGAGCGGTAAAAAACTGGTAGGCCTGCCAACCCAGCGCGGCGATTGTAGTCACCACCATGAACACGGCGGGGTACAGCACATAATGTGTGGGCCGTTTGACCGCCATCAACCAGGTTGCCACCACAAACAGGGCCACTGCCGCAATGAGCTGGTTGGTCGCGCCAAAAATGGGCCAGATTTTCTGCCAACCGTCGGTCGCTCCGATCAGATAGGCGACAAACACCACTGCCACCGTCACCGCATATTTATTACGAAAAACCGGTACCTGATTGCCCAAAGCTTCCTGCACCAGAAAACGGGTGATGCGCACTGCGGTATCAAGAGTGGTCAGCACAAAGGTATTCAAAGCCAGTACCGCGATCATCGAGGCAAAAGTAAAACTCAAAATCGGCAACATCTGATGCACCACGTTACCGTATCCGTTGCCAAAGGCCAGAATCCATCCGCCGGATTGCAGGGTCTCGCGGAATCCCAACCTGGCCATATCGACTCCCCCACCTTCCGGCGCGACCCAATACAGTCCGCCGCCGACCATGAGGACGGTGATGACCGCGACCACTCCTTCGGTGAGCATACCGCCGTATGCAATGGGCTTGCCCTGGGTTTCATTTGCCAATTGTTTGGATGTGGTACCGCCTGCAACAAGAGAATGAAAACCGGACACCGCGCCACAGGCCACCAGCACAAACAGCATCGGCCAGACCGGCCCCTGGACATCAGACATCGCGCCTCGCCAAACCGGAGTGTTCAATCCGGGTGCAACCCATAACAGGGCAATGATACCCAATGACATAGAGCCAAACAAAATATAAGTCGAGAGATAGTCGCGCGGTTGCAAAAGCGTTTGCACCGGTAGAATCGAGGCCACCCCCGCATAGATCATCAGCACCACGAACCAGAATAAAAGCGGGGAGAGTCCCATCACACCTTCATTCGGCAAGGGGAGTGGGATTTTGAATCCGATAAAAATATTCACAATGACCGCCAGCACCGCAAGA
>JABIXH010000104.1 GCA_018664975.1 Nitrospina sp.
AAACATACTCTCCCAGTTGTTTTCGAATCCTTGCCGATCCGACCGGTTGATGACTATTCCAATCGTCTTGCCGACACACTTCGAAACCTGATTCCCGAATCCATTTTAAAACCGAACATCGTAATTCTTACTCCCGGCATACACAACTCCGCTTATTTTGAGCACTCTTTTTTGGCTCAACAAATGGGTGAGGAACTGGTCGAGGGGCAGGATCTGGTAGTGATGGATGATTTTGTTTATATGAGGACGACAAAAGGTTTTGAAAGGGTCGATGCCATTTATAGACGCATAGATGATGACTTTCTGGACCCGACCGTATTCAACCCGGATTCGTTACTTGGGGTACCGGGGCTCATGCAGTCCTACCGCTCGGGAAAAGTAGCATTAGCTAATGCGCCAGGGACAGGCATTGCAGACGATAAGGCCATTTATTCATTTGTTTCTGACATCATAAAGTATTACACCGGCGAAGACGCAATACTTCCCAATGTGCCTACCTTTTTATGTGGCGATGAGAAAGCTCGAAAGCATGTCATCGAAAATATTGCAGACTTTGTGGTAAAAACCACTCACGGCTCAGGAGGATACGGGATGTTGATCGGCCCCTTTTCCACCAAAGAGCAACAGCAGAAGATGATCGAAAATATCCTGCAGGATCCGCGCAATTATATTGGTCAGCCGGTGGTTCAGCTTTCTCGCGTTCCTGTAATCGTAAAAGATCGTTTTGAAGGTCGGCATATCGATCTTCGCCCTTATATCTTATATGGGGAAGATATTAATGTTCTCCCTGGAGGTTTGACCCGAGTTGCCCTGGAAAAGGACTCGCTTGTCGTAAACTCCTCTCAGGGAGGGGGAAGTAAAGACACCTGGGTTCTGGCTGAGGGCTCCATTTAAATTATGACAGGCAAAGGATTATGCTAAGTCGAGTCGCTAATTCAATTTTCTGGATGAGTCGATATTTAGAACGGGTGGAGAATGCTGCCCGGCTCATAGAAACTCAGTTGCATATGCTTCTGGATCTGCCTTCGTTAAGAGAAGACCCCAATGCTTGGAAACCACTGGTGGATATCACGGGTGATGGGGAATATTTTTCCGAAAAGCTGGGTGCTCCCACCAGAGAAAATGTAATGTTCTTTCACACCTTTGACGGCGATTACCCGCACTCTATTAAATCCTGTCTGACCTCCGCTCGGGAAAACGCCCGGTCTGTAAGAGAGGTGATCCCTTCCGAAATCTGGGAAATGATCAACAAACTTTATTTGGAAGTTGCTGGCATGGGAACCAGCTTGAAAGCTTTTACAAACCCGCATAAATTTTATTCGGATATCAAAATGGCGAGCCACTTGATCATAGGAATCGCTTACACAACCATGTCTCGGGGTGAGGCATGGCATTTTGCGCAATTAGGTCGATATCTTGAAAGAGCTGACAAAACATCGCGAATTCTCGATGTTAAATATTTCATTATGCTTCCAAGATTGGATTACGTGGGTTCTTCTATGGACAATGTTCTATGGTCTGCGCTTTTAAAATCTACAAACTCCTTCGAAATGTACAGAAAAAGATTCAACCTGATCAGCCCACAGAATATCGTCGACTTCCTGATTTTTGACCGGGAATTTCCTCGGTCGATAATTTATTGTGTCAGTCACGCGGAACAGTCATTATTTCGGATCACGGGTACCCCAGTAGGTGCTTTCAATAATGAATTGGAAAGGCAATGTGGAAAACTTTCCGGCAAACTCAATTACTCCAACGTGAGTGAAGTTATGTCAATGGGTTTGCATGAATTTCTGGATGGAATTCAATCCGATGTGAACAAACTAGACAACGCGATTTTTGAAAACTTTTTTGCCATCAAAAAAGTGACAGATTCCAATCGCGCCGGATTTCAAATTCAATGAATTTGAAGGCCGGCACTTAGAATCTGTTGGGGAGGGGCTTTCAATTGAAGCGCGGTTAATGTAAAATAGAAACTCTTCTAATATTCTGTAATTTATAGCCTTATGGGAATTCAGATCGCGCTATATCATTTGACTCGGTATCGATACGATAAGCCGATCCAGCTTGGTCCGCAAACCATCCGCTTGCGACCCGCTCCTCATACGCGGGCTCCCGTTCAATCCTATTCTTTAAAAGTTTCGCCTAAGAAACATTTCCTCAATTGGCAACAGGACCCTTTTGGGAATTTTCTGGCGCGCGTTATATTTCCTGAAAAGATAAAGGCACTCCAGATTGAGGTGGACCTTGTCGTCGATATCCGTGCTTTCAATCCGTTTGATTTTTTTTTAGAGGATTACGCGCAAGAGTTCCCTTTCAAATACGAACCCTGGTTGGCAGATGAGTTGGAGCCTTATTTGGAGGTAAAAGAAAGTGGGCCGTTGCTCAAACAGTTCCTTAAAGAACTGCCAGAAAAGGAAAAGACCACCAATGAATTTTTGGTCAATACCAACCGGGCGCTCAACGAATATTTAAAATATATCATTCGTATGGAACCGGGAATCCAAACTTGTGAGGAAACGCTTAAACTGAGATCCGGATCGTGCCGGGATATGGCATGGCTCCTATGTCAAATATTCCGCCACCATGGTCTTGCCACTCGTTTTGCCTCAGGTTATCTGGCCCAGCTAAAAGCTGATGTTGAGAATCTAGATGGGCCGCCGGGTCCACAGAAAGACATCACAGACCTGCATGCCTGGACTGAAGTCTATTTACCTGGAGCAGGGTGGGTGGGGCTCGATCCGACCTCCGGAAATTTTGCCGCCGAAGGTCATATTCCCTTATGTTGCACCCCCAACCCATCTAGTGCAGCACCCATTACTGGAACTATGGAAGCTTGCGAGTCAACGATGGATTTTGAAATGTCCATCCTTCGCATTGAAGAAGATCACCGAGTGACCAAGCCCTACACTGAGAAGCAGTGGGACGAAATCAATGCCTTGGGTCAAAAGGTTGAAGGTGATTTGCAGACACATGATGTGCGTCTTACGATGGGTGGCGAACCCACGTTTGTTTCGGTTGATGATCGCGATAGCGCAGAATGGAAGATCGCGGCTTTAGGCGAGGGGAAAAAGGAACGTGGTTCTGACATGCTTTTAAGGTTAAAAGACCGTTTTGCTCCAGGCGGATTGCTGTTTCACGGTCAGGGGAAATGGTATCCGGGAGAAATATTACCGCGCTGGTCCTTTAATTGTTACTGGCCGAAAGATGGTAAGCATATCTGGGAAGACGACGCTCTTCTTGCTGAATCCTGCAAAGATTACG
>JABIXH010000037.1 GCA_018664975.1 Nitrospina sp.
CTCACCCATCAGTGTGGGAAGCAATAGAAATGGGTTGTGGGACCGAAAAATATTTGCCCATAAAAAATTTATCAGCGGAAATTTTTCGCTAAAAGATTGGTAGTTTTGCTGGGCCTCACGCAACGTGGCTTTGTGAAATCCGTCAGGTCCGGAAGGAAGCAGCGGTAGCAAAATCCCATGTGTGCTGTGAGTTACCCAGCAATTCTGCCTCTAAATAGCATATCCAGGCGACCTGCAATCAGCGGTTGTCTGCAAACCCTCGGCCTTCTGAAAGTATGGACTTCCAGGTTTCAGCCCGTAAATGGCGTCCCCAGAAATTTAGCGAGTTGGTTGGACAGGAACATATTGTCCGAACCCTATCCAACTCCATTGAGCTGAATCGCATTTCGCATGCGTTTTTATTTTCCGGAACCCGTGGGGTGGGAAAAACCACGACAGCGCGGATTCTGGCGCGGGTACTCAACTGCGAAAACGGACCGACCATAGACCCTTGCGGTACCTGCAGTTTATGTAAGGAAATTACTGCAGGCAATTGTATTGACGTGCAGGAAATTGATGGTGCTTCCAATAATGGGGTGGCCGAAGTACGCGACCTCATTGATAATGTGCAATACGCCACCTCTTCTGCCCGTTACAAAGTCTATATTATTGATGAAGTGCATATGCTTTCAAAGAGCGCGTTCAATGCTCTGTTGAAAACGCTGGAAGAACCTCCCCCAAAAGTTATTTTTATTTTTGCCACCACCGAGTTAATCAAAATTCCGGAAACGATTCTTTCCCGTTGTCAGTGTTTTGAATTCAAACCGCTCTCCAATGCTCAGATCACCAAACAACTTGAGTTGATATGCGGGCAGGAAGAAATTCAAATTGATGAAAAAGGATTAGTAGAAATTTCTAAAATTGGTGCCGGCAGTATGCGTGATGCACAGAGCCTGTTGGATCAAGTCATTGCTTACAGCGGCAAAAAGGTCGATACCAATTCAGTGGAGGCGGTGCTGGGTATTGTCGGCGGAACGACTCTTGAGCTTTTTGCAGACAAACTGATTAAGCGGGAACCCTTTGAGCTGATTACTTTGGTTCAGGAAGTCGCAAATCAGGGAAAAAACCTGAGCTTGTTTTGTCGGAGTGTGATGGAGTATTTAAGGAACCTGTTGATGGTCAAAATTTCCCGCAACCCTGAAATATTACTGAATGCGCACACCTGCAACCTGGAAGTTTTGAAAAAACAGGCAGAGGGATTCCACGCCGATGAGTTGCAACAAATGTTTACTATTCTCTCCCGAGCGGAAGTAGAAATGAAACGTACCACATTGGGGCAGATGGTTTTTGAAATGGCTATTTTACGGCTTACTGAAACCCGGCCTTTTAAAAAAATTGATGACCTCATCGAAAAGATCAACCAGATGGAAGGCGAAGTTCAGCATACCCAGCCAGCAAAATCAGCCCCGCAAAGCGATTCAGGCGCATCTCCCTCAAACAACCAAGCCATTGCCGCACCAGAAAATGGTTCTTTTGATTCTTCGATTTGGGCCAAGATTCGCCAGGAAGTTTCGCGAAAGCGCCCTCCTTTTGAACATTATCTGGATAAATGCCAGGTGCTCACACTGAACGAAAAAGAAATTCACATTATGTTTTCAGACAACTTTACTCTGGAAATGGTGGAGACACAGGAAAATGTTCAATTTATTAAGGACATAATTCGGTCCGTCACGGGTCATGAGGTTCAGGTAATCTTGAAAGTGGGTGAGGCCCGGCCAACCCCTGTTACCCCCTTAAGTGAGCAGAAAAAAAAAACTATAAATGATGAGGATCAGACAAGACAAAAAACAGAGTCAGAAATTATCCAAGATGCTCTGGACATTTTCGGGGGCACTGTGGTGAAATGAGATATACACTTAACAACAGGTGTTTCGATGTTTGATAAAAACTGGACCTCGCTATTTAAACAAGCTCAGGATATGCAGTCCAAGATTTCCGAGATTCAAGAAGGCCTCGCGGAAAAAACGGTAGAAGTATCTACCGGAGGCGGAATGGTGAAGGTTGTTGCCAATGGACTCCATGAAGTTATTTCGATTCATATTGATGACGAGTTAATCAACATGAGTGATCGCGAAGTGTTGGAAGACCTGGTTGCCGGTGCCATGAATGAAGTTCACAAAAAAGTTAAAGAACTGGCACAGGATGAAATGTCCAAAATTACCGGAGGCCTGAAAATTCCGGGACTCTTCACATAAGAAGTAGTCTAAAAATCAACTTTTTCCATAAGCAGTCTTGCCGTGAAAAGACCACCCGCTGTTACCGATCTCATAGATGAATTGAAAAGGCTTCCTGGCATTGGTCAGAAAACCGCCGAGCGGTTATCGTTTTTTCTGATGCGCGGAAAAACGGAGCACGCGAATAAACTCGCCTCTGCCATTCAGAATCTTAAAGAAAAAATAATTCTTTGTTCAGTATGCCATGGTATTACCGAGTCCGAACCCTGTGAGATTTGCTCCGATTCCTCCCGTGACCATTCACAGATCTGCGTAGTGGAAGAACCGCACGATGTTTATGTGATGGAGAATATGGGTTATTTCAAAGGAGTTTATCATGTGCTGATGGGGGTGATATCCCCACTGGATGGTATTGGGCCAAATGACCTGAATATTGAAGCTTTAAAAGAGAAAGCCAGTGTAGCAGGCATTCGTGAAGTAATTCTGGCTACCAATCCAGATATGGAAGGCGAATCCACAGCGGTATATATCTCAAAAATATTGAAACCCTTTGAGACGGTGAAGGTTACACGGATTGCCAGGGGTTTGCCAGTGGGTTCAGATATCGAATATGCCGATTCAGTGACCCTTTTAAAGTCGCTGGAAGGGCGACTGGAAATGGGATGAGCCATTGGCCATGGTGACAACGAGCAAGACGTAGTCTTGGGGCTTCAAAACAACTTGACAATATGATATAAAACGATTAAATTTCAGAGTTTTAAGTCATCCCACACAAACTATTCCGGTGTGGCGCAATGGTAGCGCAATCGGCTGTTAACCGATGTGTTAGAGGTTCGAATCCTCTCACCGGAGCCAGTATAAGCCCCCAGGGGCAAAAGCCACCCTGTCGAACCCTCGGCAGGGTTTTGCTTTAAGTTGCAATGCATAAATTGATTGGTTATTCTTTTTCATATTAATAGACGGCCTGGAACTACCACACCCTTATGATTCAACGACCGCGCAGAAACAGACTGAATCCAGCCATTCGTGGGCTTATCCGGGAATCGGTGGTGAGTCCGGCCAATCTGGTTTGGCCGGCATTTGTTCAGGAGGGCAACAACCTCCGCAGTCCAATTGTGTCGATGCCGGGTATTTCAAGGCTTTCAATTGACCAGCTTGTTTCCGATTGCCAAAAGGCGTTTGATCTCGGGGTCCCGGCCGTAGCTCTCTTCCCGGCTTTAGAAGATTCGTTGAAAAATTCGGAGGGTAAAGAAAGTCTTAATCCTAATGGATTGCTTCAGCGAGCGGTAAAAGAATTGAAGAAGTCGATTCCTAATATGCTGGTTATCACTGATGTGGCGTTAGATCCTTATTCTTGTGACGGGCATGACGGACTGGTGCAAGATGGTAAAATTTTGAATGACGAGACACTTCCCCTTCTTGCTGATATGGCGGTGGCCCAAGCCCAGGCAGGGGCTGATGTGGTAGCACCCTCCGATATGATGGATGGCCGGGTCGATGCCATACGCTGGGCCCTGGATGAAGCTGGGTTTCAGGATGTATTGATTTGCAGTTATTGCGCGAAATATGCTTCTGCGTTTTATGGACCGTTTCGTGATGCGCTTGACTCTGCCCCCAAAGAGGGAGATAAAAAAACTTATCAAATGGATCCGGCAAATGCTCGAGAAGCAATAAGGGAAATCCAACTAGATGAAGAAGAAGGAGCGGATTGGTTACTGATCAAGCCCGGCCTGCCCTATCTGGATATCATCCGTTTGACCCGTGAGTATTCAGCGCTTCCCATTGCCGCTTATCATGTCAGCGGAGAATATGCCATGCTCAAGGCCGCCGATGAAAAAGGCTGGCTCGATTATGAGAGCTGTCTGATAGAATCGCTCATCAGCCTGCGCCGGGCCGGTGCAGATATGATCTTCACCTATGGCGCGATTGATGCCGCCTCCATCTTGACGGGGCAAACCCCGTAGCCAGCTAGCAATAACTTTGTACCTCTTCTACCCCTTCGGGGCATAAAGGTTAAGGAAGAGGGCATCACAAATATCACGCCTGCGCTCAAATCTTTTTGACGGCTTAACAAGCTATCGCTATGGAAAGTTCCAAATACTGGGTTCACGATCTAGACCCCTTCTTATTCCAATTCACCGAAAATTTTGGAATCCGCTATTACGGATTGGCCTATGCGTTAGGCTTCTTATCCGGAATGTGGCTCTTGCACCTGTTTTGCAAGCATGGCAAAGCTGTACTGACTCCTGAACAACAGTCTCTCGTTATTACCTCCATGATGATCGGAGTTTTATTGGGGGGTCGGATGGGATATATGTTGTTCTATGCGCTGGATGAGACTCTACACCGGCCCTGGGTCATATTTCAGGTCTGGAAAGGGGGTATGGCCAGTCATGGCGGTTTTATCGGTGTGCTGGTCACTTGCTGGTGGGTGGCGAAAAAACTAAAAATCTCTTTTCTGCAACTCGGGGATCTGTTATGCCCATTGGTGCCACCGGGAATTTTGCTGGGACGCATCGCCAA
>JABIXH010000169.1 GCA_018664975.1 Nitrospina sp.
AGGAGTTTACCAATAAAAAGTTCGATACCCAGGAATGGCTTAAGAAAAACGGGCTCATTTTATAAGGTTTTTTTTATTTACCTGGTTACCGCTTTCTGTTCGACCTTCTTTATGCCCAAGGCTGTCCTTTCTGTGGATTTTGATTCTGCTCGAAACGCGATGGTTGAAGACCAGATCAAGCATCGCGGCATTTTCGATAAGGCTGTTTTGCGAGCCCTGCTTCAAGTTCCCCGGCATTTGTTTGTAGAACCCGAGTTTTTAAGTCGGGCCTATTCAGATTCCGCTCTCCCCATAAAAGAAAAGCAAACCATTTCACAACCTTATATCGTTGCCCTGATGACCCAGAGCGCGATGTTGAAGGCTGATCATCGTGTATTGGAAATCGGTACAGGTTCGGCTTATCAAGCGGCGGTTCTGGCGGAAATCGTCAAAGAGGTTTATACGATTGAGATTGTTGAATCCCTTGCCCAAACCGCAAGAGATAGATTGAGAAAACTGAAATACAAAAATGTAACAGTAAGACACGGCGATGGTTATCTGGGATGGCAGGAAAAATCGCCCTTCGATGCGATCCTCATCACTGCCGCGGCACCAAAAATTCCGCAACTTCTGATTGATCAGTTAAAAGTTGGAGGCAGGATGGTTCTTCCTCTGGGAGAATCCAGGGGTTCGCAGGACTTGATGGTATTGACCAAGTTGAAAGATGGAAGCCTGAAAGAGGAGTTCATAGCCGCAGTGCTTTTCGTGCCAATGACGGGGGAGATCCGGCAATGAAAATATTTGGTTCGGATAATGGGGATTTAAAAAAACGCCAACCTGCGGTGGCTGGCAGGTTTTACTCTGAAGAGCAGGAAAACCTGGTTCGGGAAGTGGAATCTCATATTGAGCGGAACGTGGTTAGGAGCCCGGTTCTGGGAATCGTTGCACCGCATGCCGGGTTTAAGTATTCAGGGGATGTTGCGGGCGCGGTTTATTCAAGAATAGAAATTCCAGATACGGTTATTTTAATCGGCCCTAATCACACTGGTCGGGGAGAAGCAGTGGCTGTCATGACAGAGGGGGTCTGGTCCATGCCGATGGGTGACGTTGCTATAGATTATGAATTGGCAAACGCTATTTGTGAGGAAACGGTCATAGCGAAACCGGATTCCTCTGCGCACCGGTTTGAACATTCTCTGGAAACCCAATTACCCTTCCTGCAATATTTTAAGAAGGATTTTAAAATAGTTCCCATTTGTCTCATGAGGTTGCAAGCCTCAGCCTGTAAAGTTCTCAGCGAAGGAATTGTGCGGGCGGTCAATCGGTTGGGACGGTCAGTCTTGCTGGTTGCCAGTTCAGATATGACGCATTATGAATCGCAGGGTAAGGCGGAGACTCTGGATCGAAAGGCTATTGCTTGCATAAAAAAACGTGACCCGGTTGAGTTGTATGAAACAGTGCGATCAGAAAATATCACCATGTGCGGGGTGAATCCGGTAACCGTCATGTTGCACTGTTGTGAAAGTCTGGGGGCCAAAGAGTCCGAGTTGGTCAAGTATATGACTTCGGGTGATGTGAGTGGAGATATGGATAAAGTCGTGGGTTACGCGGGGCTGGTAATAAAATAACCGGTCATGCCCAGGAAAAATGGGCAAAACTATTTTTGGAAAGCAAAAAGTTGTCTCGGCTCAACGAGCTCTTGCGCGCTGGTGCCATGCCTAGCAGGTTGCTGAAAAACTCTGTTGTACAGAAAAAAATGTCACCCTGAGGCCCTCGAAGGGTAATAAACCCTTCAAATAGGGTGCATACTTCGAGAACCTCAGCATGACATCGAAGAAAAATCTCATCACGGAGAGCTTTTCAGCAACCTGAAAGGGCACCAAGGCTAAGGATGAAAATTACGCTGACTGGTGGAGGGGGGTCATCGGTTGGGGCACTGCATCAATTCGATTTCGTATTTGTCCGGATCTTCTGTGAAAATGAAGCGGGTTCCATTTGAAGTTTCGATGGGTCCTTCGGTGATTGGAATTCTTGCGTGTTCTAGCTTGAAGATGCAGTTGTCCAGATTTTCGACCTCAAAGGCCAGATGTACGAGATCTTCAGGGACTTCAACTTTTCCCGAATCGGGGAATGAGCACAATTCCAGTTCGCACTGCGTATCGGGAAAACGCAAAAACACCAGTATTGAGCCGCGCGGAGAGGTTTTTTGTTCCAGAACTTCCATGCCCAGGATATCCCGGTAAAACCGGATGGACAAGTCCATGTCAGAGACACGAAAGCGGGTGTGAAGATATTTTTTAATCATAGTTGAAAAATATATACCATTTAATCTATGTCTGGATACGGCCAGAAGCGGACACTTACCTTCTCCAAAAACACAGACTACGTGGAGTGAAAAACCCAAGGGAAATGCTTCCTTTTCTAATTAATTATTTGAAGTTAAAAAAATAGAAATTTTACCATGGTGTCAATTTTTTAATAAAACACATTTATTATAAATATTTTGTTATCTGCTTTAAATCCCAGACTTGTTTAGAAAACTCTTCTGTTTTTTTTCCACTCGCTGTCTCTATACAATGTTCAATATGATCTTGAACGTAAATTTGTTTTGCTTTGGATAGGGCGCTGGTTACAGCTTGAAGCTGTTGGGCAACATCTAAACATCCCTTTTCTTTTTCAATCATTTCAACCACCTTATCCAAATGCCCTGAAGCTCTTTTTAGGCGCTTAATTATATCTGCATGTGAGGAGTGTTTATTCATAACTTGACATATCCTATCCTAGGGGATAGGATAAAGCAAGATTATTCTAATTGTTTAAATTGGTTTAATTACCCAAATATGTATAACCCGGTCAATTTAGAATGACTTTATTTCTTTTTAAAGGGATTGTTGCCGGAATGGTGATTAGTTATTGTTCTTGGCTCTCTGGAAAACGACCTGATCTTGCTGGCTTCTTATTGGCCTTGCCTATAGCAAGTCTCATTGCGCTTGCCTTTTCCTACAGTGAACACAAAAATGCTCAAGCAACAATAGTATTTGCTAAAAGCATCTTTGTCGCTGTTCCCGTGTCTTTTCTTTTTTTTGTGCCTTTTTTGCTGGCAGGTAAACTACATTTGTCTTTTTGGCAATCCTATTCGGCTGGACTAGGAATGCTGATTATAGGCTTTTTCATTCATAAAACTATTTTGACCTTAATTTAACACCCTATTAGAGCTTTTTTACCATTTGTTTTGAGATGAGAGCGAGACGCCAAAATAAGATTAACCGGTTCCTTAGTTCAGAAATTGTTGACTAAACCCAATACTTATCCTTATACTTTTCAAGTATCTTCCGATTTATGAATAGAATGAAGGGTCTCAAAAGGCGTGATAGAAATTTTTCTATGATTAGATTTTGCAAAAAAAATTATGGATTGGTGTTTGCATTGGTTTTCCTTTGGGGATTCCAATTCGTCTTTTTTCCATCCCATCATTATCATCTGGAGAGTATTCACGCACATTCTGGTGAGTTATCCCCTCACCAACATCAAAGCCAACCTCATTCGCATGAGCTTGAAGCCTTTACTCATGTAGTAAACAACCATGTTCCAGAACCTTGGCAGAATGAAGATCATCATCACTCTGACCCTTTTGATGGTAATCATTCCGAAGCATACGAAATTAACCTCCATAAATCGACCCTGAAACCTGAATCACCTTTTCAGACAGTCATGCATGGAGATGTCCAAAGCAACTTTGTCATTTCTGAACCAATTCTTGTTACTTACGTTTTTTTAGACAATCTTTCCATAGAGAATTCCAGTCTGCCTGACAGGCCTAGAGAACGTTCCCCTCCCTCTTTCTTCATTTAATTTTTCACTTCATTAATCGCTAACGCATTTTAAGTGCATCAACAGGTACAATCTGTTTGCTCTTTGCAAATCAGCGGACTTGGCTTTGGATTACTAACTCTATTCCAAGTTTCTGGAGGTATGGTCATGATTTGAATTAAAGTGGCCCTGAATCTAGTCTTAAAATTATTCTTAACCTTTAAGTAAAAGGAAGACTTATGCGTATATTTATAAATATCACTATGTTTTGTTTTTTAGGATTGGTAATGCTTGTCCCAAATACTGCCTTCAGTCATGGAGATCATGGTGAACCTCTCAATGATGGGCAAGCAATAATAGTGGCCGCAAAGTATTTGGAAGTAATGGTTGAGAAGTCAAAGGTCAATAATGATGGAAAGTTAAATGAAAGTTGGACGAAAGTTACAGACAAGAAAATATTCAAAAAAGGTCTTCAGTACTTTATTGTGTCTTTCAACAATGTTAAGGAACTGGAGTAGATGAGAAAAGCGTGTACAGGAACTGACTTGAAAGGAAAAGAGTCATGGTTTCTCGGTTAAGATAAGTTTGCGAAAACTTAATTAACTTAAAGGAGAGAACCATGACTCAAGATCAGTACGTTATCAGAAGAAAGCTAAATATTCTAGAGTTGGGTGAGACACTGGGCAATATCTCAGAAGCTTGCCGTCGGTTGAATATTTCCCGCCAACATCATTACGATATCAAATCCGCCGTTGCAGAACAAGGTATAGAGGGACTCTTAGAGAAGTCTCGCAAGGTTCCTCGTATCGGCAACCGTGTGGCTCCAGAAATTGAACAGAAGGTATTGGATTACAGTTTGGAGTTCCCTACCCAAGGTCAAGTGCGTGTTTCCAACGAGCTAAAGCAACAGGGCTTTCAAGTCAGTTGTGGAGGCGTTCGCAGTATCTGGTTACGCCATAAGCTACAAATCTCCAGTCTTCGATTAAAACGACTGGAGAAGTGGTCTGCCGAGAACAAAGGAATTCTCACTGAATCTCAAGTTCAAGCTCTGGAGTCTGCCAAGGAAGAAAAAGAAGCTCATGGAGAGATCGAAACTCCACACCCGGGTTTCCTTCTTGGTCAGGACACCTGTTATATCGGATACATTAAAGGTGTTGGGAAGATTTATCAGCAAACAGCGATTGATACCCATTCCAACGTTGGTTTCGCCAAGGTGTATCCAGACAAAACGGCTCTGACCGCAGCGGACTTCCTGAATAACAAAGTTCTACCGTTCTTTGATTCCGAGAATATGGCATTGCTTCGCATCTTAACCGATCGGGGAACCGAGTACTGTGGACGCATCGAAACCCACCCCTATCAACTGTTTTTGCATCTGAATGGAGTAGAACATTCCAGAACAAAAGTGCGACATCC
>JABIXH010000042.1 GCA_018664975.1 Nitrospina sp.
CCAAATCTCCGTTGCGGGGCACCAGAATCCTTTTTAATTCCAGTCAAAATAACTGGAGCTGGCAAAGGGACTCGAACCCCCGACCTGCTGATTACAAATCAGCTGCTCTACCAACTGAGCTACGCCAGCTCAGCAAATAAAAAACCCCCATATTACACTTTGATTTTCAAAGTTTCAATATAAATAGGAGGTTTATGGCTATTTCATTAGATTAACAGGATGAATTGCCGCGAAAGGGTGATAACAACAACACACCATAGCATGGCTATCTGCTTTTTGATAGGAAAAAACACCACCCTTTATTTTAAAGTGGTGAATTCTAACACCGAAAATTCATGAACGCCAGAATTATTTTACTTTTATTATAGGCTGAAGAAAAAAAGTCTTCTTCAATAAAATTGGCTCTAGATGCTGGCTTCAGCCAGGGTACCATCAAAGAAGCCAGATAAACTAAAAACTCTTATGATATCAATGACTAATATCTATTCTCCCCTATACTTTGTTGGGCAATTTTATTTCTGCGTTTGCCAGAATTATTCTTTTGGGATTTTTTTTCCGAATTCAGCTTTTTTTGGGCCATTTGGAATTTATTCTTGCAGAAATGCGCTGTGTATTTGAAATTATAATAGTCTACCGAATTTTGTGCATCTTGAAAAGAAACTATATATGGAATTACCAGAGGAAAAGATATCAAATATATCCAGGCTTTCCGGGTCTCGCCGGTATACCATTGCCCACCGCCGGGGATCAACGAATACAACATGGCGATGTCTCGATCAAAATACTCATATTCCTGATCACAACCATTCTGGATAAGTTTTTCCATCTCCGTTTCCATTACAGGAGTTATACGCTTAAAGAGCAAGGGTGATTTGCCTCCACCCTTGATCCCGCACGCGGAAAGAAAAAACACCATCCCCGCTATCCCCACTATTTTCAACAATTTAGGCATGCGACCTTAAATCAAATAATTCTTTTTATATCAATAGATTATACGAAAAACACCTGCCCCCGTCAACCATAGGCAAAACAGGGGTGCTAATTTGAAGGATCGCTGGTTAATAAAGTTGAAGGGCTTCCATCCACCATATAAAAATCTACTTTATGGCGGTGAGGCTCAAAGGGGACATCTAACCAGGAACCTGAATAGGAGGGGGGGATTCGAAATCCAATTAAATCAGCCTTTTGTCCACAAGCCACCTTACCACATGGCAAACCCAGCACCTCTGCACCGCCAAGGGTTGCCATGGTGAGTATTTCCTTGCGACTGACATCAGGAAGAAGTTTTTCTGCCATGCGTAGCTCTTGTAGAAAATTTAAGGAATCGTTACTTGCCAGCGAATCGGTTCCCAAAGCAACACGAATTCCCCGATCCAACAATGTACGAACCGGCATGAAATCTGTTCGACCAAACCAATGGGTGCTCTTCGGACAAAAAACGGTGCTTACTTTTTTTAATTTAACGACATCAAGGTCGGCAGTAATTAAATTGCAGTGGATGGCTATGAGACGTTCCAAAATGTTTAAAGAATTCAAATATTCGATAGGGGATTTCCCAGGAGGTTTCCATTCAAGGTCCCAAGCAGACCTTTCCCTTAACAATTCTTCCAGTGAATTGTCACTTTTCTGGAGAAATCCAAGCTCTTCCGGAATTTCCGCAACATGGCAGGAAAGTGGACAATCATATTGATGTGCCAGTTGTCCCAGCGACCGGAACAGGTCGGGCGAAACAGAATAGGGCGCATGCGGAGCCAACCCCAGCCGACCCAAGGGTGAAAGGGAATCTCTCTTTAAAATTTCTTCGATGTTTTTGCAAAGTTCCAACGCTTTTTCAGATTGAAACCCTATAGTCTCTAAAAACAGCACCGACCTAAACCCCAATTCATCAATCACCGGCAACAGATCAGGTTCCGCAACATAATCTCCCAATGCCGTAACACCAGAACGTTTCATTTCTTCAGCTCCAGCACGAATTCCACGCACCCGGCTCTCGTCACCCAGACTAGAATTTATTGAGATCAAGGCGCGAATCCAATCGGCAAAAGATTGGGCAGGAGAAAGCTTTTTTTCAAGGGCAGTCAAACCTAGATGGCAGTGGGCGTTGACAAATCCCGGCATGAGCAAACAGTCGGAGAGATCCAATGTAGCCGCATCATTTTCTGAAGGTGTTGAAATCTCGGCAACGTTACCCGCATCAACGATCAACTCACCGTTCTCAACAGGGTCTCCACACATAGTCAACAAAGCTCGGAATTTTATTTTTAACGCCATAGCCTGAATTTAAAAAATGGTGGAATTCTTATATTCTTGATAGGTAGAACCCAATTGCTCCAATAAAACTTTTTCTTCAGCCCCGGCCCGAAAAATATTCAATGGGATCACCACCACCAGGACATAGATCAGACTGGGTACCGAGCCGCAGGCTACAAACAATCCGGTCAATGTTAAAACAATTCCTATATATATCGGGTGACGAAAAACCCGATATATCCCCTTCGTGACCAGGTGATCGGTTCCTGGCAGAACAGCCAACGAGGACCCCAAACTCCACATGGCTGAAATCCACAACAGAACACCTACCGCACCAAAGGATAAGCCAACATAAACCAGACTGCGAAACCCAAAGCCAAAGTCTTTAGGGCCAAGATAAGCCAGAACTAAAGGAAAAAGGTAAGCTAACGGCACAACAATATTCAGCATAAAACGCTGGTTCGAACTGAGATTTTTTATATCAAACATAATAAGCCCACTCCCATAGGAGTGAATGGGAAGGAACAAATCCATCCATGACAATTCTGATTTTCCGGTAATAGCTCTCGCGCATTGAGACCAGCTCTTTCATGCGCCGAAAGGGGCGTCGCGCTGGCGGGTGATTTGTTTGTTGAAGGTTTCACGTCCTTCCAGAATTTCCAGCTCAATCACTACTTTAAAGATGGGTAAAGTAAATTTCATCCCCGTTAGTTTCACTGCGTCCTTTTCTGACACTAGAATGAATCTGGCCCCCTCCTCCCTGGCACGGGCTTCTAATTCTTTAATGTCCTGATAGGTATATAGATGATGATCGGGAAACGCCTTGAAAAATTTTAGCTGTATCTGTGAATCCAGTAAAATTTTCCTGAAGCCTTCCGGTTTCGCTATTCCACAAAACGCCGCGACCGGTTCATTTTTTAAAATCTCCGCCTCCTGAACGGCTTCATCATCCATGCTAATCACAGAATCCAGTCGAAGATGCGTTTTAATCTGCGGAATGGAACCCAGGATATTTTGATCCAATTCGATAGGACTGCGGGAACAACGGGTAAAGCAGACCATATCTGCCCTTCTTGCTTCTCCTGCGGGTTCCCGCAATTCCCCGGCGGGAAACAGATGTCCATTACCAAGTGGCCTGGAATGATCGAATAGCAGAATGTCCAAATCCCGGTTTAAGGCCAGATGTTGAAAACCATCATCCAGCACCAGGGTATCGACATCAAAGTGTTCAAGCGCATAGCTTCCTGTCTGGTAACGGTCCGGACCCGTCAAAACCGGGACATTTTTGAGTTTTTCCGCCATCATAACTGCTTCATCGCCAACCTTTTCCGGAGTAAGAAGCATTTGTTTCCCATCACAGACAACATTGACCGGGTCGCTGGATTTTCCGCTATAACCCCGGCTAAGGATGGCGGGTTTGAGTCCGTTACCCCTGAGTGTTTCCGCAATCATCATGACAAAGGGAGTTTTTCCCGTTCCTCCCAACGTCAAGTTGCCAACACTTATTACCCTGCAGTCCAGCTTCCGGCTGGGGAATATTCCCCATCTGTAGGCCCACAGGCGAAAATGGTGACCTAACAAATAAAAGATGGATATAAGTTTAAAGATCCAAAACACCGGAAACCAGTACCATCTTCGATCTGGAGATATGACTTTATAGAAAATTTCAGACATGTTTTCGGCCAAACTTTAAATCGACACTGCTATTAATTTTGTGTTTTCAAGTTTGAAACTAGGCAATTTTTAGAGGCCCTCTAATATTTTAGGAGTATACTCTCAGGCTATGGGTTTTTTGTATTATATTCTTACAGGAGGGCTAATGCTTTTGGCTTCTCCTTTTATTTTTTTAAGAGCACTGGTTTCCCCCTCTTTCCGCAATCAAATTAAAGAAAGGATGGCGGGAGCCCGCTCGTTACCTGAATTAAAGGGCACTCTATGGGTTCATGCCTCATCCATCGGGGAAGTGCGCCTGGCTAAAACCCTTATCGCGGGTCTGTTAAAGGATGGGGAGTCTCGCCCTATCGCCTTATCCACTTTTACCCCAACCGGTTATGCTTTAGCCAAGGAAGAAAATCTTCCAAATGTGTTCCGGCTACCTCTGGATTTTTCGATCTGGCTGAATCCTGTCTTTGAAAAGATCCAACCCTCAAAACTGGTTTTAATTGAAGCGGAATTATGGCCCTGCCTACTTGGTCAATGTAAAAGCAGGAACGTTCCCGTTGTCCAGGTGAACGGGCGAGTTTCTGAAAAATCGGTTCAACGGTATGGAAAGTTTCCGCCCTTCTTTCTGTGGATGGCCAAATCCATCAAACAGTTTTCCATGCGATCTCAAACTGATGCAGACCGGCTTTTGCAATTAGGAGTGGCCAAGGATAAAGTCGTGGTTACTGGAAACATAAAGTTTGATGTGACCTCTATCCAAATAGAGGACCAGCAAGAATGGAAAACAGATGGTATGATTCTGGTGTTTGGGTCCACCCGGCCTGGTGAAGAAGGCCCTATAATGGAAGCGTTGCTGAAACTGCAAAAAGAGTTCCCGGGCCTGATAGGGGTAATTGCTCCCAGACATATGGAAAGGTGCCGCGAAGTCGAAGATTTGATTCGAGAATTTAAAGTAGAGTATACCCTGCTCTCTCAATTGAATGATCTATCAAACTGGACAGGTACTCTCTTACTGGTAGATAAACTGGGGAAGCTCAACTCCCTATATAGCAAGGCTACCGTGGCCTACGTAGGGGGCGGATTCAACCCCCGGTTTGGCGGACACAATATTCTCGAACCAGCGGGATTGGGAAAGCCCGTATTGTTCGGCCACTACATGAACAATTTTGAGGAAGAAGCCAAACTTCTCACTCAATCCGGAGGCGGCATTCAAATGCAAAGCGAGGAAGAATTGTACCCACACCTTCACCGCCTTCTTAAGGATTCGACAGAACGCCAAAAGCTCGGCCAGTCCGCAGAAAAAACAGTGAAGGCCAACAGCGGGGCCTTACGCCAGAATATTGAACTGATTCGCTCGACATAACCCCAGGCTTGCTGATTGATGATTTTTCTATATCACCTTCTATCCATTTTTTTGGCAGTCCTTCTGGTTCCTCTGTTCTCACTCACAACCTTGTTTTCCAAACATAAGTGGAAAGGCCTGGCTCATCATTTTGGATGGGTGCCCGCTAAAAAACCAGGATCGCAAAAACAAACCCTCTGGTTGCATGCCCTTTCGATGGGTGAGGTGGTTGCCGCCACACCCGTTCTGAAAATAGTGAGAAAGCAAAATCCCGAACTCTATATCGCCCTCTCCGTCACCACAGATTCCGGTTATACCACTGCACTTAATCTGGATTTTTTAGACAGCATTTTTTTCCATCCCCTCGACTGCCTGCCGTTCACCCAACTGGCCTTGAATCGGATTGACCCAGACCTGTATGTCGTGACCGATACTGGATTTTGGCCAGGTTTGATCGATTTACTTCATAGAAAAAAGATACCTGCTATTTTATTCAATGGTCGTATCTCCGAACGATCGACTCGGAGGTATCTCCGTATGGGCTCTCTTTTTAAAGAAACCTTCCAAAAGTTTAATCGGCTTTGCATGCAAAATACCAAAGGGGAAAAAGCCGCTCTGGCATTGGGTGCAGAAAGAGGGCAAATTGAGGTGATCGGTGATTCAAAATACGATGCCCTGCAACCCATGAATCAAGAGGAAATAGAGCGGTTACGACAATCCTTGAAACTGCAGGCAGAAACACCGGTATGGATAGCGGGAAGCACCCATACGGGTGAAGAAGAAATTATCCTGAACGCGCACAGGCATTTATTGACGAAACATCCCGAGTTGGTATTGATTCTAGCACCACGGAGATTGGAACGAATGGAAGAGGTGATCACTCTACTTCAAAAGAAAAGCTTATCTTTCTCCCGCAGATCGTCACTGGAACATGCCGGGCCTGCCTCAGTTATCCTTCTCGACACCATGGGTGAATTGGCTCAGGTATATTCATTAGCGCAGGTGTCATTTGTGGGAAAAAGTTTGATTCAACCGGGTGGAGGTCACAGCCTGATCGAACCCCTGTCATATGGCCTGCCTGTGTTGCATGGACCGTATGTAGAGAACATCGGTCACGTATCTGAAATAGCTTGCAAACAAGGGCTGGCCTTCCAGGTAGCCAACCTTGATGCACTGGAGAAAAAAGTCAACACGCTATTAGAAAATAACTCTCAACGTCTCGAAATCAAGGGAAAAGCCAAAAATTTTATCGCCCAGCAACAGGGCGCCTCGAAAAAAATATCGCAAACCCTGCTAAAGCTTCTGGAATCCAAATCCCTTATAGAGCACTAAAGTTTTTTCAGAAAAGAGGTAGGCCCTAACAAAAATGTGACTAAAGTATACGAATAAAGGACGTTATAATCTTAAGTCATTTTCACAGCATTAAATTTTCTGAGAAAGCGTCTTTTATGACCATAAAGTGGTTGGGCAGGTTCAGAGAGGTATTGGACCATATTTATGATATGGCTTTTATCATTGAGCCTTCGAGCGGAAAAATTTTAATGGCCAACGCCCGCGCTTGCGATACCCTGGGTTATTCATATTCGGAAATCACTTCCCTCAAACTGGAAAACATCCACCCTTTCGACCTAGCATCTGTTTTCGAATTTGCGGAAAATGTTAGGGCGCAACATGGGACCATTCAAGATAATCTTTACTGCAAAACAAAAGGCGACAAATTTTTCCCGGCCGAAGTTTCGGGAAAATTTTTTAATACAGATGGGAGAACATTCATGGTAGTTACCGTTCGTGAAATTTCCCAACGAAAGAATCAGGAAGCTCTGTCAGGCACCAAGCTTCGTGAATTGGAAGAACTTGTCCAGAAACGAACTGAAAAACTTGAGAATCAAAATAAGTTGCTTCAACATGAGATGAAGCAAAGAAAAGAAGCCGAAAGGCGAGTCCGCCATGAAAGGCAGAATCTATACAACATGCTGGACTCACTCCCAATGGCTTTTCATTTGCAGGCCCCGGATTACACCGTACCGTTCGCCAATAAAGTTTTTCGGGAAAGGTTCGGGGCCCCGCAAAAAAGGAAGTGCCATGACTTGATGCATAAAAGCTCACTACCTTGTGAGGTTTGCACCACATTCAAGGTTTTTGATCACGGGAAAAATGAAGTAACAGTCTGGGAGGCATTGGACGGGCGAACTTATATTACCGTGTGCACTCCGTTCACGGATGTTGATGGCAGTCCCCTGGTGATGGAAATGGCCCTGGACATCACGGATCAGGAAAAGGCCAAAAAGGATGCCATCCTTGCTAAGGAAGAGGCTGAAAAATCCAGCCGCGCTAAAACTGAGTTTCTTACCTGCATGAGTCATGAACTCAGGACTCCGATGAACGCCATTCTGGGGTTCAGCCAATTATTGGGCATGGATAGGGAACAACCTTTAAGTCCAATTCAGAAAAACAATGTTCAACATATTTTAAAAGCAGGTCAACATTTGCTTGAACTCATCAACGAGGTTCTGCATCTGTCTAAAATGGAAGCTGGACATATTTCCATTTCTACTGAGGATGTCCAACTCAACACCTTGATCTCTGAAGTGGGTGATCTCATCCAACCCATGCTGAATAGTAAAAATTTGAGCTTTATGACCCTATCTACTGATAGGACTGTTATGGCTGACCGAGTGCGGCTAAAACAGGTGTTGTTGAACTTAATTTCCAACTCCATCAAATATAATAGTCATGGGGGTAGCGTTTCTGTTGAGTGTGCAAAACTTGATGGCCAAAAAATTAAAATCAGCGTTCTAGATACCGGTATTGGGATCAAACCGGAAAACCTGAAAGAAATTTTTCAACCGTTTCAGCGGATTGACTCTAAAACTGACACCATAGAAGGAACCGGAATTGGGTTGACCCTTTCCCTGAAATTGACCGAACTCATGAACGGCACTCTTGAAGCCCAAAGTAAAGAAGGTCACGGGAGTTGTTTTTCTATAATTCTTCCTGAAAGCAATAATCATCCCATCAAAGAGCCTAAGCCAGCAACCGGGATGGATTCCACTCGTTCTGAAAACTCGAAAAATAGTTTTAAGGTTCTTTACATCGAAGATAATGCTTCAAATATGGAGTTGGTGGCCTCAATTTTGTTCCGCCAGAATTTATATTTTTTGCGAGCACCGGATGCAAGGTTGGGCATCGAACTTGCCAGGAGTCACCAACCTGATTTGATATTAATGGATATTGAATTACCAGGTATGAACGGCTTTGAAGCTTTAAAAATTATCAAGAAGGAGCCGTCCCTTACTTCGATTCCTGTTATCGCCTTGAGTGCCAATAATATGGAATCCGATATCCAAAAGGGATTATCAGCAGGATTCACCGATTACATTACAAAACCTATTAAGGTCACACCCTTTTTACAAAAGGTAAATCAGTATCTAACCTGGATACAGCCATAAAGGTTCTTTCCTCCCTTTGACGGGCCTTGAATAATATCTTTCCCTGATGAAAGCGTCTTACCATTCGCCTAAGCCAACACAGCCCAAGTCTTTTCCTTGCCCCCTACCCGTCAATTATTTTTTGGAAGTTATTTTACTTACAAAAGAAATTGCCAAAGTAGCTAAAAGAAAAGCCGGAACCAGTTCATAAACTACGGTATCGGACAAGCCGATTGCTTTCCAGATTAGGGTTGTTAAAAATCCAATCAGCATTCCAGCGATGGCTCCCTGCCGGGTTATTTTTTTCGAGTACAGGGTAAATAAAATAACCGGACCAAAGCTTGCACCCAAACCCGACCATGCAAACAGCACAAACCAGAAAATAACCCGAGTCTCACCCATCGCAATCAGCATTGCCCCTATGCCCAAAAACAGAACCGTTGCCCGACTGACCCATAGAATTCTTTCGTGCGAAAGTGATTTCTTAAGTATTTTGGAATAAACATCATGCGCCACCGCCGAAGCGGCAACCAGAATTTGCGCTGATACGGTGGACATGATTGCCGCCAGGACTCCTGTCAGAACTATCGCCGTTAACAGGGTCGGCAGTAATTGTTCGGCGGCTTTGGGGAACAAGTGTTCGGGGTCATCTAATCCAGGAAACAAAGCCTGACCACAAATTCCCAATACTATGGATGAAGAATAAACGGTAAGACCCCATCCCAAAGCAATCCAAGTTCCTTTTTTAATGGTTTCAGTATTTTTCGCCGCCATGTAACGGGTGATGACATGAGGTTGACCGGGATAACCAAGCCCTATCCCTAATAAGCCCACCATAGACCCCAAAAATACTGCGACCGATTTCCCACCCATCCAGGTTAATGTTTCGGGGGAAACTTTGCCTACTTCCAGCCACATCCCGGAAAAGCCTCCCAAATGGGTCAGTGCCACCCCTGAAAGAATGACCAGTCCTAATACCATAATGATTCCTTGCGCAAAATCAGTCCAGGCCACTGCCCTTACTCCCCCCATCATGGTATAAATCAGCACAATTGCACCTCCTACAGAAATGCTAAGGATATGGGGAATTCCAAAAATAGCATCGAAGGTTTTTCCGATGGCAGTGAATTGCGCCGCCACATAAGCCATCATGCAGGAAAAAATGATAACCACAGAAATTATGCGCAGGATATGGGTTTTGTCATGGAAATGGTTTTCGAAATAGTCGGGCAGGGTAATAGCGTTGCTCTCTTCAGAATGTTTGCGTAGTTTCTCAGCAAGGAATAACCAATTAATGAGATAGCCCAACAGGCAACCAGGCAAGAACCAGATTGCCGATAAACCTTCTTTATAAGCCAGGCCCACCGTTCCCAGAACGGCCCACGCACTTTCTGAACTGGCGGTGGAAGAAATAGCTGTCACCCATGCCTTCAACGACCGGTCGGCGAGGAAAAAATCCAACGGAGAACGGGTCATTCGGGAAGTCCACACACCAATACCCAACATAGCCACCACATACAGGGTGAATACAATAACAATGGTTCCGGAAAGTTCCGTCATGATGGTTTCAATATTTTAGGAATGTGATAAAATCCATCTTCTTTAATGCGTCACCCCAACATTTGACCCCGGATATCCTGATCTATGAATCCCTACGAACCCAATTCCATCGAAGCCAAATGGCAGGCTTACTGGGAAGAACGTAAAACCTTTCAAGTTGAACGGGATTCTTCCAAAGAAAAATATTATCTGCTGGAAATGTTCCCTTACCCTTCCGGAAGAATTCACATGGGCCATGTGCGTAACTACACCATTGGTGATGCGCTGGCCCGATTCAAACGCATGCAAGGATACAATGTCATGCATCCTTTGGGATGGGATGCGTTTGGGATGCCAGCA
>JABIXH010000066.1 GCA_018664975.1 Nitrospina sp.
ATAGAAGAACTGAGAATGAAAATTGCCGATGCTGGGCTAACGATGACTGTTGGCGGAAGCTTGAGTAAGAGAAGCGTTGAATTATTTAGAAAACAAGAAAAAAAGTGGAAGGGAACCAACTTGCGGTTGGAAACCCGAAAAGTTATTTTGTCTATGGAAATGATGTTGAGAAAGAAAGAAAGTATCATGGAAGCATTGAAGTTTGAAGAGCTATATATTTTATCCAAAAAGGAAATCAACGATTTGTTCCTTGAGGCGGAAACCGCCAGGCTAACTAGGTTGAAAACCAGGTCTTAATCATGCATGAAAATGTTGCTGTAGTCATACCAGCATTGGAAAGTAATCAGTATTATCCAGATGGAGACCTGATTAGTTTTGGAGATAATACTCTGTTGGAGTGGAAAATTTCCCAAGTGATGGAAGTGGCTGAAAACGAGAATATTTTCATTTCCACTCCATCAGATAAGATCATACAGCTGGCCAAAGAATTAGGGCTTAATTTTATTAAGAGGAATAAGGTGAATGATCCTTCAGTTTGGATTCCTGAGACAGTGGAATCCATCGAAAGGGAAATCATAATGTGGACTCATGCGACTTCCCCGTTCATATCTCCAGGAGATTATCGCCTTATGTTGGAAAAGTTTTTTTCCCTTTCAAAGGGTTATGATAGTTTGGTCACCGTTTATAAGGAACCTGAGTATTTCTTTTTTAACGGGAAAACGCTGAATTTTGACATCAATAATTATAAGGTTAGAAAAGAAATCGACCCTGTTTATAGAATTACCAATGGTTGTTATATTACCCCCAGGGAAAGTTATAGGCAGAATCGAAAATATTTTGGTCAATCTCCTTTTTTGTATGAGGTGGATAAAATGGCTGCTCTGGAAATTAAGGATATTGATCATTATGAAATGGTCTTAAATCTCCTTTCTTTATACTTTAAAGTTAAAGAATCCTAAGGAAGAATGGGCTATGAAAACCGTGGCTCTGCTTACAGGTAGAGGGAATAATTCTCTTAAAGACAAAAATATTCTGGAAGTTTGTGGACAACCCTTGATGTCCTATCCCGCCTTAGCGGCTAAACGGTCGACTCAAATTGATTTGTTTTATATAAGCAGCGAAAATGAAAAAATACTTTCAATTGGTCAAAATTTAGATTTTAAAAGGATCAAGCGTCCTGAGGAATTGGCTCGCCCGGATTCCAGGCATGAAGATACTATCCGACATGCCTTGGATATAATGACGAAGGAGGGTGTTCACCCGGATATCTTGGTTGTGTTGCTAGCCAATACTGTTTGTGTGGTTACCGAATGGATAGATCAATGCATAAATGAGATTAAAAATGATCCTGAGATTTCAGCGGTTGTTCCAGTTTTTTTGGATTTGGACCATCATCCCTATCGTGCAAAAAGATTAGGAAAAGACGGTTTTCTGGAACCATATTTTGATTTCGATAAACAGGACATATCAACTAATCGCCAGGAACTTGGCGATTGCTATTTTTTGTGTCATAACTTCTGGGTGCTAAACGTCAAAAAATCAGTTTTCACTGAAAATGGTCAGGCTCCATGGACCTTTATGGGTAACCGAATCAAACCATTTGCTGTGGAAGAGTTTATGGGGGATGTGCACTGCAAAGAAGACCTCAAAAGAAGTGAAGAATGGGTGAAGCAAAATTCATAATTGACAAAATTTAGAACACTTTAATTCATCAGACTGGGGAAATGAGTTCATCATTGATTCTTTGATAAAACCAGTTCGCCATGCCCTCCTCAAAACTCTCTACTTTTAAAATGACCCTCCCGGACTCCTGATAGCTTGAGATTCAATTAGCTTTAATTGAGAAAAGGTTTTAGATGATTTATAATGATATTGCTGATTATAAATATGAGTAATCTCTTGATTTATGGTCGTATTTTCCGATAGGAGACCTATGGGTATTAAGGTTCTATTTATTTATCCAAACACTTTTGGCATGAATATGTTGCCGCCAGCAATTGCTCTGTTCTCTGCCCTGTTAAAGGAGCATGGGCATCAGGTGGATTTATTCGATTCCACATATTATCAGACCGATTACGGTATTGATTCTGATGGATCCAAGGCCGAACGCCTCAATATTTTACCCTTTAGCCTTGAGGATAAAGGGATCCGCATGCGGGATACCGACTGGCGCGAGGATATTAAGAAAAAGGTGCAATCGTTTGAACCTGACCTTATAGCTATCTCTTCCACTGAAGATATGTGGCTGCTTGGACTGAGCTTGGTTGAGGAAATAGAAGCGTATATTACGCGTCATAAGATCCCCGTTATCGCTGGGGGCGTTTTCCCCACTTTTGCGCCGGAAATTGCCATAAAACATCGTCTCATCGATATGGTTTGTGTCGGTGAAGGGGAGAACGCGATTATTGACTTGTGTGAACACTTGGGAAAAGGGGATGGCTATAACGATATCACTAATTTGTGGGTGAAGCAGAAAGACGGCTCCATTGTCAAAAACGAAATTTCAAATCCATTTGATATAAATAAAACACCTATAATCGATATCGAACTCTTCGAAGAAAACAGGTTATACCGCCCCATGGTTGGAAAGTGGTATAAGATGATGCCCGTTGAAACGATTCGCGGATGCCCCTATAAATGTGCCTTCTGCAATTCTCCAGACCAGATGACGTTATACAATGATAAAACTGATGCCAGTTTTTTTCGAAAAAAGAATATAAATCTTGTGTATCGGGAGCTAAAATTTTTTAAAGAAAACCACGGGATCGAATATAACTATTTCTGGGCGGACACTTTCTTGTCATGGAATAATAAAGAGTTTGACGAATTCTGTGAAATGTATTCAGAAATTGGTCTTCCATTCTGGATTCAGACGCGGCCAGAGACCATAACAGATTATAAGATTAAAAAACTTGCAAAAGTTGGGCTCCATCGTATTTCTTTTGGGCTCGAGCATGGTAACGAAAAGTTCCGCAAAAAACTTCTACGCCGAGAGTGGAAAAATGAATCCATTATTGATGCCTTGAAAATCCCAGGTCGCCATGGTGTTTCCTTTAGCGTGAATAATATTACCGGGTTTCCTACAGAGACCCGCGAGCTTGCCATGGATACGGTTGAGTTGAATAGAAACATTCAGGCTCATAATCAGAATTTATTTTCCTTTGTCCCGTTTCACGGTACCCCGCTTCGAAAACTATGTGAGGAAATGGATTTGGTGGAGCCGGATACCATCACCAGGTGCCTGACCGACAAACCAATGCTTAATCAAGAACAGTACCCTCCCGAAGAGATCGAAGCTTTGCAAAAATGTTTTGTGTTGTATGTGAAAATGCCGAAAAACCGGTGGAACGATATCAAAAAGGCCGAATCAAGTACGCCCGAAGGACAAAAAATCTTTCAAGAGCTCAAGGCGGAGTGTATTGATAAATATATGCTTACCATAAAAAATCAGCCTAACAACGAACCCCACAATGTTGCGGATCTCGAATATGGCCTAGAGTTTTCTTCCTAAGAATATCTTTTGAATCACCTATCGGATCCATTTATCCTCGCCAGCGTTAAAATCTATCCTTTTCAACCATAACCCCATAAAGTTGCATGGGCATGGTTCAATTTCAACTGAAAATGGGATTGACCCATTTGACCGAAGAGTTTACTGAATCACCAACCCCCAGCAACTGAGATAATATAACGAATAATGGATATTCTAACTTTAAAAGTGGTACAACTTATTTA
>JABIXH010000045.1 GCA_018664975.1 Nitrospina sp.
ATGGATACTTTTAATGGTTGTAGACAACCTGTAGCCAACTAGTAAAAAAAGTAAAACGGAAAGCCGCTTAACTCTTTATAAAACAAGTAGCCCCAAGGGGAATCGAACCCCTGTTTCCGGCGTGAGAGGCCAGCAACGCATAACCTTATATATTGATTTATTTTGAGTTAAGGTCATTTTGATTTAGTATTTACCCCATTTTTACCCCAGGCTTGATTTTTCCAAACGCTTCTTTCAAAGTCGGTGGGTAAACCTGAGTATATTTTTTCGTAACATTTGAACCCTCGGCATGGGCCAGGGCCTTTCCAATCCAGTACCGTGAATAACCCTTATCCATCAAAATTGATGCTATGAATCGGCGTAGGTATTTGGAACCGTAACCATCAAGCCCCGCTTTTTTAAAACACCTTCTAACGTGAATGGCACACCCATTGGCTGTCATGTCGGGAAAAATTCTAGCATCTTGGTGAATTGGCCAAGGAACATTTTTTAAAATGTCTGCTAATGGCTCACACACTGGAACCTCTATTTCTATTCCTGATTTCCCTCGTTCCTTTTTTATCCAACCATCCTGAAAGTCTCTTGGCTTTAAGCTAACAACGTCTGAAACATCCATTCCTGTATAAGCCATAATCCAGTAAACAGGCTTATAGGTGTCCAGAACGTACTTGGAAACCACTTCGATTTGATCCAGGGTCAACGGCGAAAGCATTTCCTTATTGAGTTTTTTATACTTCACCTTGGGTAACTTGTAACTTTCACCATAAACAGTTTGCAGCAGTCTTTGAAGTGCTAGTAATTCCTTTTCTATTGTATTTTTGTATGCTTGTAATTCTCCATCAGCGTTAAACCCGAATCTATGTTCTATATATTTTTCTATTTTCGCCTTATCAATTTCCCTTGGTTTATAGGCCCCAAAAAAGGGATAAATATGTTTTCTTAATGCTGCCTCTGTACGCTCTGCCACCTTGCCAGGTAACTCCAACTTATGTATATTTTTCCTAGCTGATGTTGGATTAATTCCCTTTTTAATATCATCAAAAACAACCCCCAAATTTCTAATCGCCTTAATTTTTTCGTGCTTATAAGCATCAAGCGAAACTTGAATTTTATTTTTAGGATTTTTCTTATCCCGTATATTTGAAAACCAGCGACCGTTAATTAACCTCATATACATGGCATCACCCCCCTTAGTTATTTTTCGGGAGGAATATACCTCATGTAAATTATTTTGGGAAATCTGGTTCATTTCATTTCTATTTTGTTCAAAGTCCTAAACATGACCTATCGCTATTTCCCCGCTCTTCCTTGTAGGGGCCTTGGCAGCAAATTACCTGTTTCCTTTTCATGGCAGATACGCTAAGATTAATACCAATAATGGCTAATTTATTAGCCGAATTTGTTAGAATATAGGCTAAACGACTAATTATGGCAACAAAAAAAACTGAGAAAGCAGACAAGGAAGTGAAATTGTGGGTTAACTCACTGAAAGATAGGATTGTTTTCGCACGCAGTAGTTCTGGTATAAGCCAAATGAAACTTGCGGAAAACCTTGGTATTCATGTAACCACGTTGAACAAATATGAGCGGGGGAAAAGAAAACCCGATGCGGAAACACTGAGCAACATAGCAGAGGTGACCGGATGCCCATCAGGTTGGCTTCTAACGGGCGATGGCACTGTAGGAGCTAAGGCTGTTGAGGAGGAGAAAGAGGTTACCGCTAAATACATTTCCCTTCTTGAAGCGAATGTAAGAAAGCTAGAGTTGGAAAATGAAGACCTTAAAGCATATATAAATAAATTAACAACAAAGCCAAAGGCTACTAAAAAGAAGTGACTGCTATTACCTGCTTTGGGAGCAGGGGGGCGGAGGTTCAAATCCTATCGCCTCTCCCTGTTGCCCAGTCTGTTAATTCAGGCTTTGCTCATACCTCTGCGTCTAGGGGCAATATGTGAAAATCTCTTATAGCATCAAAAATAGGAGATGCCAGTTGATCTTTCAGATCAATATCAAAGCATCCCATAATTATAAGATTGGACTCTCGAACTCTCATCCGAAGGGCAATGTTTTGGCGTTCTCTACCCTGGTCATGCACAATATATGGTGTTACTAGTATTTTTAAGTCCTCAACTTCATTTAGCTCTGAAGACATCCATTCAATAAGCTCCATGCCTTCATCAGGAAGTTTATTTTTTATTTCTTTATGTAGGTATAGGTCATAATCTTTAGCACTATCTTCATCAATTAGGGCAACATTCATCTCTTCAGTATCGCCTGTTACATCCGCAATAATTAAATAAGCAATATCCTGCGGCTCCTCTTCGTCATCATCAGGAAAAGCTCTAAATATGATTCCTTTTGCCTTCACATCCTCAATGTCCTCACCATGCCACCACCAAGGGCCAGGAAGCTGAATACTCACCAACCCAAGAACCTCCATACGGTTTCCATTTAGCTTTGCATTTTTGCTTGCCATAGCAACTACACTCCAATCTAGGTAATATTTGCACCAATCCTAATTTAGAGAGCATACATAGTCAAATTGGAGTACGATAATTAGGAGTTCGATCAACAAACGCTAGGAAAAAATAATGATTGAAGACGAAGCAGAAATTGAAATTTCCAATGAAGACTTTTGGTATAAAATCGTAGACTTCCTTCAGCAAAATTGGGCTGTAATAGAACCTGAAGGTAGCGGCTTTAAGGTTTTATTCTTTAATGATTGCAGTGGTATTTTTGATTCAATCGAATTTGATTCGCTGGAAGATACAAAAACAGCCCTTAGAAGAAATGGGTTTGAAAATTACAATAAGGATCAGGAAGTACACAATTTTATAGCAAAGCCTAAAGCTCCCCTTCGTGGGGGTGCACATCTGAACAATTCAATATATTCTTCGGGTCGACTTTGGGATTAAGCCAACGCACTTCGCTGTCAATTTCTGAGCATCGATGATTTGATGGAACCAATGTGCTGGCAGATAATTGTGAGAATGAGCAATTTGGTATTATTAAAATCCCAATACAGACCTAACCTGGCTTCTGTACTCTTCTTTATTGGTGCGACTACTATAATGAGGTAATCTGATAGTCTTGTATTTAAGAGCGATGTTTCTGTTCAGAATCGTATGAGCGTCATTTCCGAATGCGATAATAGTTGGGTTTTTAACCCCCAAATCCTTTATTTCCACAATAAATTTTTCCACATTATCTTTTTCAAGTATTTTACCTTCTTCTGTTTTTAAATGTTTCATCATTTTCATAGCTTTTGGTTGTACATAACCCTTGAGAATATCTGTCATATACGCACCCCAATAAGGAGAATCCCTAAATGCATATCTTATTTTATAAGCCCCTCCATTAGAACCATGAAAATTTGATAGAGGCTCTCTAATTTCCTTAGATATATTCAAACCAACTAGAATGATATTAGGGTTCAGTTGTTTTAAATGTTTGGTAATATTTTTGTCGTCAAAAATACTGAGATCACCCATATTATCTGTTGGTTTTCCCTCTTTTCTTTCCTTAGCCCAGATTGCCCAACTCGCATAATTCTTATGATCTTTTTTAATTTTCTTAAATATTTTATGACTGATCATATTCAAAATCACTTTCACTAAAAATAAGTTTATCGACTGGACTAATTCCCTCTATAATTTTGAGACCCATCTCCGGTCATTCCAAACCTCGCACCAGAATGACCATACTCTGCGGCAACTTCGTAATTCAAATTTGAGTAATCATCGTCAGGCTCAACCCCATCGCCAAGGTCATAAGCCAACCCCAGATGGTATAGAGCACCAAGATGATCCTGTTCTGACGCACGCTCAATCAAATCAATTCCCGTTTCATGATCTTCAGGAACCCCCTGCCCCTTTAAGTACATCAAGCCTAAATTAAACTGAGCATCAGGATTATCCTGGTCTGCGGCAAGTTGATACCACTTTATAGCCTCCTCAAAATCTTGAGCAACCTCATCTTTTGTATCGCACCCCAACCACAAGTCTAATTGTTTCTCAGAAATTCTGTCTTTGTCAGAAATTTTTCTCCAGTCAAATTCATTTTGCTGGCCACGTTCAAGTATTCCTCCTTTATGGTGAATCAGTCCCAAATGAAATTGAGCATCAGGATTGTCCTGGTCTGCCGAAAGCCTTAACCACTTGATAGCTTCTTGGAAGTTTTGCTTAGCATAGTCAGAAAAACGTCTGTCCGAATAAGCGACCCCCAAAAGATACTGTGCCTCGGGAATACCTTGTTCTGCCGCAAGTTTGTACCACTTGATCACTTCTTTGCGTTTTTTCTCAATCCCAAGACCTAGAGCTAACATCCGTGCATAATTGTGCTGCCCTAGTGCAAACCCCTGTTCGGCAGAACGTTTAAACCATCTGACTGCTTCCGCATAATCCCTTTCAACTGTACTACCTTTCTCATAAATCAACCCCAGCACAAATTGAGCTTCTCCATGATCTTGCTTTGCGGCAAGTCGAAACCATTGGAACCCTATATGATAATTTTGGGTGCTGGAGCAGAGTTTCCCGAACTTATATTGTTCGTCCGCATCATCCTTGTAGCCTGGAAGGCGGATTAATCTGGAGGCTTTTCGTTGACACCTAGCGTTGGTGTGTGTGGTGCTGTCAGTTGGCTTAGTTTTATTTCCAAATATACATTCTGACCACAAACTCAGGATTCGGATTGCCTCTAATGTGAAGCTACGCATTTTTCCTCCTATTTCTTTTTATGCCCCTCTATCCATTTCTTTACCCGTTTCTGCGATTCGGAAATTTGGACAGAGGTCATTTTCTTTTCTGCGACAAGCCTGTTCTTATTTGCAACAGGGTCTCCACTGGCCTTGGCAAGAGTGAACCACTTGTGAGCTTCGATAATATCTTTTACAACCCCTTGCCCCTTATAATACATAAGGCCAAGGTTGTGTTGTCCAGTAGCATGACCTTGCTCCGCAGCTCTCCAATACCACTCAGCAGCTTTTTTGTAATCCTGAACAACCTCTGCTATACCCTGCCGATATAATCCTCCAAGATTATATTGAGCGGAGGCATCACCCTGGTCAGCCGATAGCCTATACCACTGACTAGCTTGCAAATAGTCTTGGGCAACCCCCTGCCCATTCTCAAACATTACTCCCAACTGAAA
>JABIXH010000063.1 GCA_018664975.1 Nitrospina sp.
GAATCCTGCTCTCAAAAAAACCTTTACACCCTTCAAAACCTACCCTCTTCCAGATGGGTCAGAAGGTTTAGTTTTGAAAAAAAATATCCAACCCGCCACAAACTTCCCGGGAGTAAATAACCTTGAGGAAATAGGCAAACGATTTTTGACTGCTTTTTCCCAGTATCCTATTTATGGGATCAAGGATGCAATCAATCTAGAAATATCCATCATCCCCTCAGGAAATCCAAATGACATCTTCTTAGGCCGCTACAAGCAAATAAAAGTCAAAGCAGATTCTGTAGTTAGCAATAAAATCAAAATTGACGACTTTGAGCTAATATTTGAAAATATTCAAATCAATATTTATGATCTATTATTAAATAACAAGTTAATCCTTTTCGACCTAGAAAGGATAACCCCTAAAGGGACACTGAATTTTGATTCCCTTGAACAGGATGCTTATAAAGCCATGAAAAAAAGAGGTACGGTTAATATCGAAGGTTTTGACAACAGCATTCTACTTCATGCCAGCTATACCCTTCCTCAAGGGAAAACTGTGAAAGGATCCGCCCAAATAAAGTTGCTGTTTTCTCCCGGGAAAAGCATTAAACCCCTGGTCGAGTTCATTAAACTGGGTCCTTTCGATATTCCTCAAATTTTCTTTCGAAGGATCACTGACAAAGAAATTACTTTAACATCCACCTCTGGATGGCCAATGGAGACCAATATTCAATCAATTCAGGTTCACCCGCGCAAACTAGAGATTAATCCAACCCTAAACTGATTTACTGTGAAAATTTGCCTACTTTGCTTTGATATTTCCAATAACTCCTTTGGGAGAACCGCTTTACTGGCCAGCGCACTCGCGACCCGGCATGACGTAGAAATCATCGGCACCTCAAGGAATGGGGATATCTGGTATCCTATGCGCAATATCGATATTCCTGTCCGAATATATTCTTGGAAACGTTATCCAGCTTTTTTCACTACGATTTTTAAAATGGTCCGGGAAATGGACGCAGATATTTTTATCGCCTGCAAATTACGTCCTACCAGTTTTGGCATTGCTTTATTAAAGAAGTGGTTTACAGGAAAACCCGTGATAGTCGATATCGAGGATTGGGAACTCGGTTTTTATTATCACTCTGGGTTCTGGGGGCGTGTTGGTCGATTTCTAAATTTTTCCAATCCAAATGGTTTACCCTATACGTGGCTCATGGAAAAGCTTATTGGCTTTGCAGATTCCATCATTGTCAGCAACAGGTTTTTGCAAAATCGTTTTACTGGATGCCTGATTCCTCATTGCCGGGATACCACAATATTAGACCCTGATCTTTTTAATCGGCAGGAAATTAAAAAATCGCTCGGCCTGGAAGGAAATCGAGTGATCATGTTTTTAGGCACCCCTCGGGCTCATAAGGGAATGGACGATCTAATCCAGGCGGTTGAGAACCTGGATCATCCAGATGTTCGACTGGTCTTTATTGGAGCTGAACCCTCCTTCCAATCACAACAAAGCAATTCATCATCAAAACAAAAAAAGGTGGTGGTGCTTCCCAAAATTCCTTTTGACGAGCTTCCCAAGCATCTCTCGGCCGCAGACATTCTGGTTGTTCCTCAAAGAGATACAACGGATACCCAGGGGCAGATTCCGGCAAAATTATTTGATGCCATGGCTATGGCAATTCCTGTAATTGCAACCCATGTTTCAGATATTCCTGAAGTATTAGGAGGAAATGGTTACCTGGTCGAACCTGGAAAACCTGAAGAACTTAGCCGTACTCTCAAATATGTTCTCGATCATCCTGAAGAGGCCAGAGAAAAAGGTCTTCAGGCAAGGCAAAGGTGTATAGACCTCTATGATATTAAAGTCATGGAGGAAAAACTACAGAACTTAATCGAAATTTTTGTTAATCCCTCATAATACGATCGAACAATCTAATACCCTTAAATTCTTGTTGTTGGTGTTTTACGCATAATTTAATATGGTTTATAATCTATATATACCGTTGGCCTATTTACTGATTTTAACTGCGTTTTTTTGAAAGGAGTTCTAACGGATTTTGCTAAGTTTCCCTCGTGATAAATTACCCAAAAAACCGAAATTTCTCATAATAAAACTACGCTCCATTGGAGACGTTGTTTACAATACGGCGGTTTATACTCCTTTAAAAAAAAGTTTTCCTGATTGCCATTTAACCGTGCTGGTTGAAAAATTTTCCGTTGATCTGGTTCGCCATCACCCTGACGTTGATCAGGTGTTATCTTTTGATAAAAGTTCAGGGTTAGGGCAACTGGAGTTTTATTTCCGACTTTTTTCAAACCGATATGATGTGGTGATTGATATGCATGAGGGAACACGGGGAGCAGTCATGTGCTTCGTCACTCA
>JABIXH010000015.1 GCA_018664975.1 Nitrospina sp.
GCCAGATTTTAAAGATTCCAATTTCTTTTTGACGTTTTGGATTACCTCTAATGCATTTTCCCCGTAGCGCTGGATCACTATGCCGCCAACGACTTCGCCTTCTCCGTTTAAGTCCACCAGACCGCGCCGTAATTCTGGCCCCAGTTGCACTCTTGCCACATCTTTCAACAATATTGGAGTGCCCTGCTTGTCCACTCCAAGGGGAACACGGTTTAAGTCATTTATGGACTGGATATAACCCAAACCCCGAACCATGTACTCCGTTTCAGACATTTCGAGAAGCCGACCCCCCACATCGTTGTTGCTTCGCTTGATGGCCATAATGATTTTATGCAGTGGCAGTTTATAGGCCGCCAGTTTGTTTGGGTCGACCTCAACCTGATATTGCTTGACGTAGCCTCCGATACTGGCCACCTCTGAAACTCCCGAAACCGTTTGCAGTTCATAGCGCAAATACCAGTCCTGTATAGATCGAAGTTCTGAAAGATCGTAAGTGCCGGTCTTGTCTACCAGAGCATATTCATAAACCCAGCCCACACCCGTAGCATCAGGTCCCAATGTGGGATTGATCTTTGGCGGCAACCTGCCCGAAACAAAGTTCAACTGTTCCAGGACCCGACTTCGAGCCCAGTACATATCTGTTCCATCTTCAAAAATGATATAAACAAAGGAAAGCCCAAAAAACGAATAGCCCCGCACCACTTTCGCATAGGGGACGGAAAGCATGGCCGTGGTGAGGGGATAAGTAATTTGATCTTCCACTATTTGAGGGGCTTGGCCCGGAAACTTGGTGAATATTATTACCTGAACATCACTTAAATCCGGGATGGCATCCAGAGGAGTGCGGTTCATGGAATAAATCCCCCACGCCAGAATAAAGGCAGTTGCCAATAAAACAAGAAACCTGTTTTTTAATGAAAACCCAATAATATTTTTTATCATAATGTTATTCCGCTTATTGGCCGCCCTGCTTCTCTTTCAAAATAAGTTTCATGTTTTCACTTTTCTTTACGGGCATTTTCATTTCCACCTTTTTATTGTCCATTTTCTCCATTGCCTCCTTGAGCCTGCTCTCAGAATCAATCAAGAAAGTGGAAGAGGTAACCACCTTCTCACCGGCTTTCAAACCACTCAGGACCTGAACATAGCCTTGAGTTTTTACACCCAGTTTTAACTCACGGGATTCAAATCCACCTGATCGTTTTTGAATCATCGCCATGGTTTTTTCTCCGGTATAAATGACGGCCTCTTCGGGAACGGCAATCGTCTTCTTAGTCACTTCTGATTTCAAGGTCACATTGGCATACATCTCGGGTTTAAGCTGCCAATTGGGATTGGGAAACTCAATCCTCACCTTTAAAGTCCTTGATTCAGGATCCAAAACCGGATCAATGAATGTGACTTTCCCTTTAAATTTATTGCCGGGAAAGTATGAGAGAGTCATTTCAGCTTCTTGCCCTAGCTTGATCCAGGGAACTTCATACTCGTAGATGTCCGCAATTAGCCAGATGTTAGAAAGATCGGCAATCATATAAAGGTTCATTCCCGGTTTGACATGCATTCCATGAAGAGCATTTTTCTTTAGGACAAAACCTTTTACCGGGGAATGAATATGAAGTGTTTTAGCAACTTTTTTGGTTTCAATTAATTCATCAACTTGGTGCTGAGGAACATCAAACAGTTCAAGACGCCTTAAAGTAGAGTCAACAAGACCTTGAGCCCCCCGACTGATCTCAGCGAAAATACTATTCTTTAAAGTTTCCTGATACTTTAGTGCCAATATCAGCTCCTCTTGTGTAGAAACCAGTTCAGGGCTGTAAATTTCCAAAAGAACATCATTTTTATTCACTTCCTGTCCCGTGAAATCTACGTAGAGTTTTTCAACCCATCCCCCATATTTTGTGTGAATGTGGTGGACCAAACGCTCATCATAGGTAAGGCGACCCACGGTTCTAATTTCCCGGCTCAGTGACATGGATTTGACCACTTTAGTCTTCACCCCAATGTTTTGCGTCATAGTTGGATTGATAGAAACTCCATCTTCGGAATCCCCTTCATAGACAGGGATCAAGTCCATTCCCATCGGGCTTTTACCGGGACGATCGGAAACAAACCCTGGGGTCATGGGCGCACGCCAGAATTTAATTTTTCTTCCTGGTTCTTCCTTTTTATCCCCTGACTTGGTTTCTGCTAATTTGGGAGCTTGTTTTTTTGCATGAATCTTGTTGACCATTTCTTCGGTTTTCTCATAAACCTTGTTCCCTAAGGGTTTGGCCTTCTCCATACCGACATCGACCCATTGCTTGCCTTCACCAAGTAATTGCTTCAGCACTTCCGGTTGAGTAGCAAATCCCAAAAAAAACACCCCTGTGAGTAAAATTAGTAACAAGCCAATTCTAAATAGACTAAATCTATTTCTTCCCTGTACAGGCAAACTGGTTTCAATTTTTTCCAAAGGAAAGAGGACTTCTTCCTCCTTGGTGCCCAATTCCTCTCCCAAAGGTAGCGTTTTTTTCCAATTCTCCTGCGAGTCATCAGGCTTATTTATTTTGGTTTTTTCCTTCATTGCTAACATCCTATATAAGTAGTTCGATGACTAAAAAAGCCTCTTTCCAACAACGCTTTCGATTTCTGCCAAAGTTTTTTCATATTCCGTCAACTCGCGGTGATATTTAACTTCCCATTGAAACAAGGTGACCTGGTTGCTCAATAAGGTTAGAAAGTCCACTTTATCCACGCTATATCCCGCTAGGGCCGACTCTAAAGATTGTCTCGCTTGCGGCAGAATCCCTTGTTGAATCAATTGGATTGTTTTTGAACTTTGAGCCTCTTTTTCAATAAATGCGTTGAGGTTGAAATAAATCTGGTTTTTTTCTTTGTTAAAAGTCTCCTTGGTCATTTCCACCTTGTACCCTGCCTCAGAAACCTTTTTAGATTGCTTGGTTTCAAACCAAAGAGGAATATTTATCCCCACATAAGCTGAAACAAAATCAGGTCGATCTGCCAAGCGACTGTCTTGCCTTTGTCCATATTTGAATCCTACATTGAAGTTGGGGTAGTAATCTTTCTCAGCAAGCTTTTTTGCTGTCTCATACTTATCCCTGAGGACATTAATTTTTGAAAGAATGGGACGATTAGAATCCGCAAGAGCTTGAAGTTGTTCAACAGAGAAGGAAAAGTCGGTTTTCGTGATGCCATGTGGAATGGTCAAAGGTTTTTGCGGTAAATAATTCATTAGCGTGTTTAGCCGTGCTTTTTCTATACCCGCAAACTTTTCAAGAACAATCAATTGATCCAGAATTTTAGTCAACTCAACTTGAGCTTTAAGAACATCCTGTTGGATACCCTTACCCACGGAATACTTGGTTTCCGCAATGGACACGAATGTTTCTAAAAGTTTTTTATTTTCCTTCGTGATGTCAATCGCGGCCAAAATAAAGCATAGTTCGTAAAAAGCTTTCTTAACTCCTTTGACAAGACTTAGCTTTACTTCTTCTAAATCGAGTTCGCTGGCCATTATGTCTTTTTCAGCTATTTCAGAGCGCAATTCTAATTTCCCTGGAAATGGAAAAGCTTGGGACACACTGATGGTTTTTTGTGTCACAGGTTCCTGATTAAACTCAAACGTATCCACCGGCATATTCATGAGCCCAATTTGCAAAATAGGGTCCGCCAAAGAACTCACCTGGGATGGAACTTCTTGCGCCGCTTTAATGCGATTTTGTAATTCCAGGACACCGGGATTATTTTCCAAAGCAATTGCTATGAAATTATTCAGAACACTTTTGAAATGAACTTCCTCAGCGTTAACCAAGTTGGGGGATGCCAGAAACATCCATCCCCACAATAAAATTATTGGAATGCGTTTCATGATTGCCTCTTAATTCCAAACGGGTTTGAGATTCCCTAGAGGGGCAGAATTTACGAATTCAGCTAAAATCAGCTAATTCAGACACACCTGTAGGGATAAAACGTGTTTTGGATTTAGAGGTATTTATCCGGGGGGATGATAAAAAGGCAGAGGGATAGAATCTGGCGCATTTACAGACGCAGACTCCAGGAGAAGAAGTAACGACACTTTAAAACCTACCTGAACATCAGGCTGGCTCATCAGACAACACATATCGCAAGGAGTGGATTCCATCATACATTCCGATGAATCCATTGAGGCCATTATCAGCGGCATGGCCACGGAATAGGATGCGGATGCCAAGAGGCCCAATACCATAATAATGGCTATGAGGAAGCGTCGTTTTTTCAGAGTTTGAATTCTCATAATCTTTATATCGGATATATATAGAATATTATAAGCCTGCCCATAGAGTAAAGCAACAGCACCCTATACATTTATGATACAAATTGAGGTCATATATTCCAATAAATATTTAAAATTAGCACCCATAGAGGTAAGGGCGGGGCCTAAACAACTCCCTCAAATCGTTTTATTCATTGGGATTCGTAACTGGGGTGTTCTAAAATAGAAGAGTGTTGATTTATTCCCAGTGATCTATGGATTCCTATTCTAAAATTCACAATTTTCTCAATCGGGTTCAGGCCAAATGGAACCGGGTTCTATTCCTTCAGTTCACCTATTCGGTATTAACCATTGTTGCCGGGGGCACTCTAGCCTCGGGCATATATTTTTATTTTCAAGATCCTGCATTGAGCTATGGACTATCAGGTTTAGTACTCATATTACTTATTCTGGGTCTCTTTACCACCCACGGTTTTTCCAGAATAAACCGGGACCAAGCCGCACTGCTGGCAGAAATAAAATACCCGGAGTTGAATAATTCTCTGATCAATGCTTCGCAACTGGAGCGTTATTTAACAAACCAACAAGAAAACAAACCTCTTTTTTCCCTTTCGTTTATCCAGGAACATCTCCAACGTACTCAAAGGGCAATTCAGAATCTTGACCCAAAAGCAGTAATCAGCAGAAAAAAATCGCATCCCGCCCGCAACTTGTTACTGGTGACGTTGTTGGCATTGATCACCGTTTCCTGGGCTCTTCCCAATTTCTGGGAGCAGACAGGTTCACAAGATCCGGCCAAAAACTCATCTATTCAAAATACTAACGAGAAGAAATCAAAACTGGCTGGCAGTCAGCTTGAATACATCATTAACGACCTTTCCCTGACTTTTGAATATCCCTCCTACACAAAGTTAAAAAGAAAAGTCATTGCACCCTCAGAGGGTTCCATCAAGGCTTTACCTGGAACAGAAGTTAAAATCACAGGTTACAGCAATCACCCTGTCGAGAGAGCAGAACTGGTAGTGAATAATCGGGATCATTTTATATTGGAGCTGAAAACCTCAAAAAAATTGGAAGGCTCGTTAATACTTCGGGAAAAGGGTTACTACCAATTTAAAGTAAAGCAAGCTGATGGACCAAATTTTCTTTTGGAAAAAAAACATCCAATCGACCTTGAGCAGGACAAATCCCCGCAGGTAATATTATTTCCGTCCAACCCCAAGCCTGTTTTTTATGGAACTGACACCGTACAGATGTTTTATGAAGCTCACGATGATTTTGGAATTCGGCAAATTGACCTTATCGCACAGATCAACGACATTACTCTGAAGAAAAACATTAAAAACTTCAGGCAATCAGAAAAGGACTCGATGGGTAATTTCAATTGGAACTTATCCCTGGAAAATCTTCAACCGGGGGATGAAGTCCAGTATTTTTTGGAAATCCAGGATAACGACAACGTAACAGGACCCAATACCGGACAGTCAGAAATTTACCGTTTCACAGTTTTTGATAGCAGAAAAGAGCGCGAAAATCTCGTGCGCCTGCAAGAAGAGTTGACGGAAAAAATGATTGCCTTATTGGGAAATGGACTTGTTGAAGGAGAAATCCTAAAAACCAGCACGACCGACACGATGCATGGGAAAAAACTTCTTTCCTCCAATGCAGATGCTCTGATTGACATCATAGGTCTTGCCCAACGCATTCGAGAACAGGCCAATGACTTTGATCATTTCCCCCGCTCCTACATCACCCTTTTGAACAACATTATTACAGGATTAACCGGCATTCGCGAAGAGCAGATTGATGCTATCAATAAAATGCAGAAAACGATATTAAAACCCACCCCGGTTAATTTCACTTTTGGCTCTGTCGAAGTTCTCAATGCGAAAATGGTCACACACTTGGAACAAAGCATCCTTTACCTGATTAAAATGACCAATCGCCAAAAAATGGACCAGGTCATGGACCTTGAAAACCAATTGTCAAAATTAACAGAAGCCCTGCAAGAAGAGTTTGAGAATATTCGCGATAAAAAAGCGTCCATGACCCCTCATCAACTGAGGGCGCAACTCGATAAAATCCAACAAACCCTGCAACAAATGATGGAAAAGCTTTCCCAACAAAACCAATCTGCACCGGATGAGTTTCTAAATTCCAAAGCTAACAAGAATATGAATCTGGAAGAGACTCTGGCTTCGCTGGAAAAAATTAAAGATCTTGCCAGTCAGGGTAAAATGGATGAAGCTCTGGAAGAACTCAAAAAAGTTGCTGAAGACATGAGGAAACTTGCAAATCAGTTGGATCAGGCACAGTCTTCCATGGATTCAATGATCGACAATCAGGTCATGGAGCAGATCAATGAATCCATGGTGAAACTTGAAATTCTGGAGAAAAAGCAAAAAGAGGTTCTTCAGGAAACCTCGGAAATAAACCAGAAACTACGAAAAAATCAGGCTCAGCAATTTGATTCATTAATTAAGAATTTCTTTGAAGAATTGAAAAAAGATGTGCTAGCCATCCAAAATCTATTGGAAGAAAATTCAAATTATCTGGATACTCACAAGGCCATGACAAAAACACGTGCGCTGATGCAAGAAGAGACAAAAACCCGGCAAAAAATTAAATCCCTGAATCAAAAAACCATCGACTCCAGTCTCAATAAGGGTCTAGAAGATAATTTCAAGAAACTGAATGAAGCTCGCAGACAATTATCCAAAACTGTAATTGAAATGGATAACCTTCGAACTAGAAGTTTTCAGGAGTTCAAAGAAAACCTCCCTCAGATCAAGAAAAAATATAAAACATTGAAGGAGTTAACCGATCTGAACGATTTAAACGAGTTCAACATTCTTTTCAAAAATACCTACCCTGAAATATTCAAGTGGCAGGGGAATATGCGGGCCACCCGGAACCAGAGGGAGGATATTGGAGATCGAGTAAACGGGGATCTAAAAGAAGTCACCAGACTGAATTCAGAAATTTCAAAAAAGTTAGGTTCCCTGAAGCGTTCAATTGAGAAGAACAGCAAGTCACTTCTTTCTGACAAGGAAAAATCCAAACTGAACAAACTTGCCAAACAGGAAGACGATATGAGCCAGCGAGCCGAGGAGATGAGGAATTTATTCAACAAAATGAATAAGGAAAACCCTCTTCTCCCCCCTTCCCTTTCACAAAACATGGGAGATGCAAAAAGGAACCTTAAAAACGCCGAAAATCGCCTGAAGACCCAGCAAGTCCAAAGAAGTATTGATTCAGAAAATAAGGCTTTAAAATCTCTTCAAGAAACAAAGAACCTATTAAACGAAATCAAAAACTCTGGCTCTCAAATGTCTGAGCAGGGTAACCAAAAAACGCCGCTCCAACTGGGAACAGGAAGTCGCAGAGA
>JABIXH010000128.1 GCA_018664975.1 Nitrospina sp.
AATGGGAACGATGAAAGTTTCCGACGAGGTGCTGGCTCTTGAGATCATGGCATTGAATCCGGTAAAGTTTTTAATCACTCCCCGGTTTCTGGCCCTGTTAATCATGCTTCCATGTTTAACCATCATGGCAGACCTGATGGGAATTCTGGGCGGATTTTTGATTGGCACGACCACATTAGGAATCGACCCCGTGACGTATATCAACAATTCTCTTGACGCCATGGTGATTAAGGATGTTGTGACGGGGCTGGTCAAAAGCGCAGTGTTCGCTGTAATCATTGTTATGGTGGGAAGTTATATGGCCTTCATCATTGAAGGCGGGGCGGAAATGGTCGGGCAGAACACCCGTACAGCAGTAGTGGTCTCGATGATTTTGGTAATCATCGCCGACTTGGTTTTCACATCATTATTTTTCTTTGTAACCTGATGATAAAAGTAAATAGCCTTAAAAAAACATTTGGGGAAGGCGACAAGCGCATTACGGTGCTGGAAGATTTTAATGCGCACATGGAAAAAGGCCAGATCACATCCATCATTGGTGGCAGTGGCAGTGGCAAGAGCACGGTCCTCAAACATTTGATAGGAGCTTATCGCCCGGACTCTGGAGAAATCTGGATCGATGGGGAGGAGGTTACTCATCTCAAAGGTGAGGCACTTGGTAATGTCCGCAAAAAGTTTGGCATCATGTTTCAGAGTGGAGCCCTGTTTAACTCCCTGACCGTTGAAGATAATGTGGCCTTACCCATGCGGGAGCATACCGATCTCAATGAAGCAACCATTCTTATTATGGTCAAGATGAAATTGGAAATGGTGGGACTAAGAGGGGCCGAACATCTCAAGCCCGCCCAACTTTCCGGTGGTATGGTCAAGCGTATTGCTTTGGCACGGGCCATTGCTTTGGATCCCAAGATTGTTTTTTATGATGAACCTTCGGCGGGGCTGGATCCAATTTCCATCGGAGTGATCGATAAGTTGATCATCGACCTCAGCAAAAAAATGGGCATCACATCGGTTGTGGTTACCCACGAAATTCCCAGTGCAATGCGAATTTCAGATAAAATTATAATGCTGTTCAAGGGGGAAATCATCGCAGAGGGAAGTCCTGAGGAAATCCGCAACAGCAACGACCAAAGAGTGATACAGTTTATTGAAGGCAGTCCGGATGGACCTATTCCGTTCAGCAAAAGCCTGACAGATTATGGAGAAGAACTCAAAGAAATGAGCCGAGTCTAAATTATGGAATACCGTTCCTCAGAAGTTAAAGCCGGGTTATTTATATTTGTCAGCATGGTGGGTTTGATCGTCATGATATTTATGCTGGGAAATATTCAGGATTATTTCAAGCCTCGGAGGATGTTACGCATTGTGTTCAATTTTACCGGTGGAATGGAAGTGGGTGCTCCGGTACGCTATGCAGGACTAGACATTGGCTCCGTCAAAGACATTGAACTGCTTGGCGATGATAAAAGGCAAGACAGGGTTGCAGTGGTGGCAGAGATCAACCCAAAGATCACCATCAAAAAGAATTCCGTTGCAATGATTAAAACTTCAGGGCTGATGGGAGGACTCTATATAGACGTGCGTCCCGGCACTCAGGGGTCACCACCTTTAGAAAACAATGAGGAGTTGATCGGGCAGGACTCGTTCGAAATTGCCAAGATCGGTGATATGGCCACCGAGGTGGTGATGGAGATTCGCCGCTTTACCAAACTTACGGAAGATCTTGTTAAAGATGGTCAATCCACACTGAAAAATGTGCGAACCTCTCTGCATAATGTGGATAAGATATTGGCAGAAAACCGTAAATATGTCCGGGCCAATATGGAAAACGCTTTGGAAATTTCTAATCAGGTTTCCGAAATCCTGAATAAAAACCGTGGCAAAATGGAAAGTACACTCGACCATGTTGCTTCGGTTTCGGAAAAAACCGACAAGCTATTCATTGATAAAGACACAGAAATCCGCGAGATTATCAATCAGATGCATAATTTAACGCGGGAAATGGAAGTGCTACTCGCGGATACCCGACCCGGTGTAACCAGCTTGATTAATAGCATGGAAGCCAACGCACAGGAAATCACTACCGATATTGATCGTACCGCAACCAGCGTTGAAGAGACCTTGGGTCAAGGCAGTTCAATCATGGTGGAGAACCGCAGAAATCTGCTTTTGCTTCTTCAGAACATGAACGAAACATCGCGGAACCTGAAATCCCTCACCGAAGATTTGAAACGGAACCCGTGGAAGCTGGTGCGAAAATCGGATGAAATCCCTCCCGCTCCTGAGCAAGCAACCACTCCTGGACAGCCCAGCGTCCGCATGAAACGACTGGACAAGGTGTCCGGCAATTAGACCATGATGACTACAAAACTTTTTCCAAACATGATGGGAGTTATGGTGGCCTCCATGTTTTTTGGTTGCGCCAATGTCCCGGCTCCTATCGATGGTCATTTCAACAAAGGTGTTGAGTATTACGACAATAAGGATCTGGCTAAGGCCATTGAAGAATACAAACTGGCACTTCGGCAAAACTCTAATGACACGTTTGCCATGTATAACCTGGCTGTTTTGTATCAGGATCAGGGCAAGGTAGATCAGGCTGAAAAACTGTATGGCGATGTCCTGAAAGTTACCGAAGATACTTTCAGCCGCATTAATTTGGCAGGGATTTATTACGAAAAAGGAAACCATGATGAGGCATTCAAGGAACTTGAAACGGCGGCAAATAAAAATCCGGATTCTGCCCATCCTCTGAGTGTTTTGGGGGAATATAAAGAGCAGGAAGGTAAGCTTGCCGAAGCAGAGCAAAATTACCTGAAGGCATTGAGCATAGATAACCGGCATGCGCTTACTCATCATCGACTGGGGCGGTTGCATCTCAAACGGGAGAAATTGGTTCAAGGTATTGAGCACTTGAAACAGGCCATTGATCTGGAAGCAGATAACCCTGCCTATCTGGAAGCGCTGGGAGAAGAGTATGAGCGATCAGGAAATTATCTTGAGGCCGTGAACTTTTTTGAACAAGTTTCGGTTCTGGAACGGGATCGACTGGAAATTTATGTCAAACTCGGAGACTTGTATAAGAAGAAATCAATGTTCAGGGAAGCCCTTTCCCGCTACTGGTCTGCTCTGGCCCTAAAAAAAGATGATCCCTACATCCATCGAAGTGTTCTGGAAATTTATAAAATTCTTTCAGAACAAGAAATTGAGACGCTGAAAAATCTGGAGGGGCAGAGCTCTTTTGCCCGCAATCCCTAGCCTGGTATGCGTTCCCGACTCCCGATTTTTTTTACGGGGTTTGCAAGCCTCCTGCTTTATTTTTTCCTCACCCAGCTCTCCTACCAATTCAATTGGGGAGAAGGGTATTCAGAAAGACCTATCCTCACTTATCTCGCCATATATTTTTCCCTCTGCGTGCTTTATGGCCTGACCTGGTTTTTTGTACGCAGGCATCCCGAAGACAGGGGTAATTTTTGGACGATCATTATTTTTGGCCTTTTGTTTCGCGCCGTCCTCCTGCCTTCTCAACAAATTCAGGAAGACGATGTCTACCGCTATTTGTGGGATGGAAAAGTATTCGCAAATGGAATCAATCCCTTTGAATACGCTCCCGCCGAAGTGCATGCCTTCAAGGCATTGAGAATACAAAATCCGGAAAGTTATTATGAAATTTACGTTGAGCGTAACGAGCGCGAGTTGGAACAACTGGACGCGTTAAAATGGGAATCGCCTCGATCCGTTAAATTTTTAGAACGAATAAACCATCCGGATGTGCCAACTATCTACCCACCTATGGCTCAGTTTGTGTTCCGTTTGGTACATCAGATAAAACCCGACAGCATTGTCGCCCTGCGCGCAGGATTTTTAATTTTTGACATTCTGGCGTTGGTTTTCATCATTGGAATTCTTTCCCGACTAGGAATGGATAAAACCGGTTGTCTGATTTATTTTTGGAGTCCTCTAATAATAAAGGAAACATTCAACTCCACCCATCTGGATATCATCGGAATATCTTTGCTCTGCGGTGCCATTTATTTTTTGATTCGACAACGTCACACTCTAGCCACCTTTTTTCTGGCCCTTAGCTTTCTGGGGAAGCTATATCCGATAATATTGTTCCCTTTATTTCTTCAGGCCTATTATGAAAAAACCATTGAGGAAGGAAAAAATGCATGGTCAAGAATCTTGAGGAATAGTGTTTTATTTATGGGGGTGGTCTTTTTGGGTTATTTATCCTTTTTGGGAATCGGATTGCAGATGTTCGATGGGCTTAAAGCCTTCACCATGTATTGGCAAAGCAATGACAGTATATTTGCCATTCTGGCTTTCATCTTTAAAAACGTTTTGGGCGGGTTTGCCACTGAAATGACTTTGTCTAATCCTTTGCCGATTTTTTTGAGCAAGGTGACCGTAGTCATTATTTTAACTGGAGTTTTATTCTGGTTGTTGCTTAAAAGAACCTCTCTTTTGCAACAACCTGTAGAGTTTGTTCGCGGACTTTTCTGGATTATGGCATTGGTCTTCCTGTTGAGTCCGGTACAGAACTCCTGGTATCTCTGTTGGGTGGTTCCATTCCTATGTATTTTTCCACAAAGATCGTGGATTGTCTTAACCGGATTGATAGGGTTTTATTACCTGGACTTTTATTTTGATTATCAGGAATTACAGGCATTTAGCCACTGGATTCCGTGGGTCGAATATCTACCCTTTTACTTTTTACTGGGTCTGGAGCTTCGTGAAAGTCGCATTCAAAATCGGGTCACAGAACAGGTGGATTAGCTAAATAAATTATTTCTTGTTTAGATTGAAGCAACAAGTTATATTTAAAAGACTTTGGAATTATTCGATTAAAGGGAAGCAATGGCTAATACAACCGTAGCAAAAATTAAAGCAATGCTTGCAGATGAAAAACAGCCTCATATGACTAATATGGATTTTTCCGGTTTGGACCTTTCGGGTTTTGATTTCAGCGAGAGAACCATCGCCGCCACAAATTTCAGCAATTGCTCTCTGAAGAAAGCTAAATTCAGCAAGGCATTTTTAGCCAAATGCAATTTTCGAAAATCTGACATGAAAAATGCTGATTTTAGCGAGGCCAATTTAAAAGAAGCTGACTTGAGTTATTGTATCTTGGAAAATGCTTCTTTCAGCCGAGCCAAAATGGACTCTGCAAAAATGCCCCGGGTAAAATGTAAAAAAGCCAGCATGAGCTTTGCGTCCCTGGTCGGTTGCGATTTGCGGGAAGCAGACCTTCAATCCGTTTCCTTTCATGGAGCAGATCTATCCAGATCGAACATGACTTCTGCAGATACCAAAGATGCCAGTTTTAAAAATGCAAAGTTGGATGATGTAAAAGGTTATAAGGCCTAAAAAAACCACTTCCAGTATTCCCCCCAATAAAATTGGCAGGTCAGACAGATTTGTCAACCAGCTCCATAAATGAAGTGACCTTTCTGGTTTCTGGGTTGTCGAAACGGTTGTTTCGATCCAGCAGAATAGGATGAATTCCAACTCTTTGGGCACCCTCCACATCGGTGCGAATTTCATCGCCAATATGGCAGGCCTCATGGGGGGCGACCCCGCTCAGTTTTAGCGCTTCCTCAAAAATTTTTTTATCCGGTTTGGCCGAACCCACCACGGCAGAGGGAAGGATGAAATCAAAATAATGTCCAAGACCCATATTTTCCAACGTTGAGATCAAGCGCGAATCCCAGTTAGAGATTACACCCATCACCACGCCTCTTTTTTTCAAGCTCTCAAAAATCCCTGATTCGACCACATCTTCATAAATTCGCCAGTTGGATTCATCCCGAAACGCTTCAAAAATGAGATCGAAGTATTCTTCGAATCGGTCGAGTCCGCCTAATGGTTGAAACACCTCATAAACCAGTGTGTGCCAGAATTTTCTTTCCGCTTCAGCTCCGCTCTGATTACCCAGGGATTCAATGCCCCCCATTTTTTTCCATTGCCTGCCAAACCCTTCGTTTAATTCCTGAACGGAACCTGAATAGCCAAAGGGGCGTGCGTGTCGGGCATAAACATCTCCTACTGAAGGGTGAACGTGGATCAGGGTTCCCCCGACATCAAAAAACACTGCTTTATAAGAAGATAAAGGCAAGGATAAGACCTCTTGGTTTTAAATGGATAATTGGAATTTTAAACTGTATGTAAGATGGAAAACCAGCAAGAAAAGATTTGAATCAATTCCCGGATAAAACGATTTATAATTTCCATTCAAAAGGAAATGCTTCAACTATAATAAAAATAGGGTGAGTTCTATCAGTGTGGTTTCGAGTTGTTCAATGAAAAAAATTCTGGAGAACAAATGTCTTTCTTAATTGTCGCCTGTAGTCTTAATCCCGAAAGCCGTAGCCTGGCATTAGCGCGGCAGGCTGAAAAATTCTTCCTGTCGGCAGATGCAGACGTTGATTTTATGAACTTAAGGGAAAACCCCCTGCCTTTCTGTGATGGTGATTCGGTTTACGCAAAACAGGAGGTTGTTTCTGCCGCAGAACGTGTCCAAAAGGCGGATGGGATATTAGTTTCCGTTCCCATTTATAATTACGATGCCAATGCCGCCGCAAAAAACTTGATCGAGCTTTCCGGAAAAGGTTGGGAAGATAAAGTGGTGGGTTTTCTTTGCGCCGCTGGAGGGCATAGCAGTTATATGTCGATCATGAGCCTTGCCAACAGCTTGATGCTGGACTTCCGATGCATTGTCCTGCCCCGGTTCGTTTACGTTACCGGCGAGTCGTTTGAAGAAAAAAATCTAACCGACCCCGAAATCGAAAAACGTATTCAGGAATTAACCACCCAGTTGATTAAAGTTACTTTGGCGCTTAAGACGATCTGAATAGCACCATTAAAAAATTCCTGGCGGCTCGTGAACGCAGGCATAGCCATTACGCACAACGCTCCTCGCCCCTTAACAGGGCAGGGGCGATAACTTTTTCAGGCAAGATGACTCTTTGTTCGCCTGGATAGTTGTCGCCATTTGCGGCCCTCGCTAGAGGGTGAGCCGCGCTTTTTAGTTGACGGAAACTGGGAGCAATTTCTCTTTCAGCCGAGACCACTCTTTACCAACCAGAATAAGATTTTGCTAATTGGGTCACGCTGGCTAGTGATCGTGCTGGAAAAAGCTGATGACCCCCATCAGGGCTACAGAGGTGGCGCTAAAAAAATACATCATCAGTCCTATCCCTGAATCCCCAAACAATTCCATCCAATACAAGCGATTAGAAACAAAACCCCAGTAAAAAATAAAGAAATAGGATACCAACAGCCCTGTTTTATATTTGCCATAGAGCAGGCAAAGAAAACAGGCGAGAAACATGAACACAATTTGTCCAAAGGAAATAAAAAACACCTTGTTTGCAAAAAAATCAATAGTTTCATTCATACCTTGCATAACATTCACCCAATTTAATCCTTAAAAGTTTTACGTTTTAATGCGCTCTTTTAATCCAAAGGATTAAAAGTCGGTTTCTTTCTTTGGGAAACCCTCTTTAAAGAGCAAAATAGATACCAATTGGGGAAGCATTGCGGAACTTTGCAGGAGGGAATTTTTTAACTAGTGGACTTTAAAGGAAAATTTGAATTAAAAAATTGTATGAAAAATTACTATCTGGACAAGAATAGCCCAAATAAATAATATAAAATTAAACTATATTTATAAATAGTATTATTTTTTATAATTTAAAATAGGTAAGTTGCCTAATTTTGCTATTCTAGCTGGTATTGATCCAGGTTGGACCGAAAATGGTTTAAGGCATCGGAATAGTCTTCCTGGGTGTCTATTTCAAAACAACCTTCCTGTGGAATATTCCAGGGGTGCAGGGGGGTATTTCGAGCAAACTCCGTAAATGGAATTTCCCAAAGAACCGGTCGATAGGTCGGCTCATTATTTTCATAAAGGTCAACAAAACGAGGGACATCTTCCTGACGGAGGATAAAAAATCCGATTGCCTCGCCACCAAAACCGAAATCGGATTTTTCCTCATCAGTCAGCTCTCGTTTGGTAATAAAAGCGTGGATGGTCCCTGAAGGATTCAATAACACCTTGGCGCATTCTGCGTTGTCGATGTCAGCGGGTATCAACGCGAAGGAAGAGCGCGGTGCTTTTTGCACATAATCGAGCAAGGCTTGGGGCGGGTACAAAACATCACCATCAAGGATCAAAGTTTCCTCCTGGCAATGTTTGAGTCCCATTACCATTGAAAGAGTGTTGCCAGTAGTGCGGTAGACCGGGTTATCGATGTAGTGTAATGGCAGGTCCAGATTGAGGCCCTGCACATAAGCTTTCAACGCGGGGGCATTATGGCCCAGGATAAGGTGAACTTTACGGATGTTCAAAGCCTGCAGGCATTTCAGGTGGCGGGAGAGGAGTGTCTCCTCGCCAAAGGGGAGAAGTGCTTTATGCGGCAAGTCCTGCCTGTCCAAACGCGAACCGTATCCGGCCAACAATATGACTGCTTCCACTAATAAACCTTTCCAGGCCCCCTGGGAGGCGGATAGTAATAGCCCTTAAAGACGAGAGCGTTTGCTCGCGGAAACATTTTGCTAACAGCTCCCGGTCGCTGACTGGCTACTTACTGAAGGCCCAGAAGTGTGACATGGGTTTACCCGCCTCATAGCGGCGGAATTTGAGCAAGGTGTCCAAGCCATCTGCGGTGCGTTCCACATTGCTGGGTTCCTGCGGAAAATCTCCCCAGCCTTGTTCGTTTTTGATATCGATCAGCCAGCGCACTCCTTTTTCAATAACGGGAGCGTATTTTTCTTTAGTCTTGAAGGTATCCGAAACCAGCATCAGGTTTCGACAGGCATCCATGGTATGGTCGGTATTTTCATTATCCCAACTTCCATTTTCAGCTTGTTCTGCGACCAGCGAGTTGGCCGCTTGCAGACACATTTTCCCAGCATACTCAATTTTATCCATAAAGTAGGCCGGAACCAGAGTGTACTGCATCAAATGAGCAGTGGTTTCGATGCCTGCCGGGTGAAACGTGTCATCTTTCCAGAGCCCTGAATCCTGTTGCCACCCTTTAATAAATTCGAAGCCTCTGACGCGCGCCTTATTGATTCGATCGTCACCTGTTTTATCCTGAGTAACCTGATAGATGGTCAAAAAACAAGTGACCGAACAGGTGGTGTCCAGATGCGACCATTCTGGGTCGGACCAATGCCCGTCTTTTTCCTGCATGGACAGGACATATTCCAGAGTTTTTTCCACTGTAGCCTGAATTTCCGGGTCTTTGAGAATCATGTTCCCTCGGCAAAGCTTAAGCCCAACAAAAGTGGTGATCCACATCGAGGTTTTGTCAGTGTGGGATTCTTTAGACCAGCCACCATCCGGGTTTTGCACTTTGATGCATTCTTTGAAATCCTGGGGTTTTTCCTGCGTAAGGTCCAGATGCAGAATACAGCGCAAGACATGTTCCAGCACTTCCATATCTTGCTCCCCTTCGAGCAAGCTCCATTCACCTTTTTTGGATTCCAGATAATCCCACTCGCTTTGAATTAATGAATCCAGTTCTTCTTTCACAATCGCTGTCATAATTTTCCATTGGTTCAAAAGTTAAAATTCCCCACCTCTATAACGGATTATATTCATGTGTCTGGAACGGGTCAAGTCACTCACTAAATGCAGAGGCACCCTTCCAGGTTATTTGATTTTAAAAGTAAGAGAGGTGAGGTCGTCAAATTGGGGAGCATCCCCGATAAATTGTTTGATGGAATTTTCCAGGTTTTTTAGAAACTCCTCCGGAGAACCTTGGTGTTTCTCAAACATGTTTTTCAATCGGACCAGTCCAAACTCTTCATCTTGTTTATTTTTAGGTTCGGTCACTCCATCGGTGAAAACAAGAATCTGGTCTCCGCTCTCAAGAGAGTGCTCCTCCTGACTATATTGCATATTAGGAAGAATGCCCAAGGGGCTTCCGCTGGCAGAACCAATTTCTTCAATAGAGTTTTTTCTTTTTAAAAGGAGAGAAAGGTGACCGCCGTTGGAGACAATCAGTTTTCTGTTTTTCAAATCCAACAGACAAAATACGGCAGTGGTGAACATGCCCCGATAGGATCTTTCGCAAAGCGCATTGTTAACCTGGGTCAGCACCTTTTGAGGTTCTGAGTCCACTTGCGAAATATAGCGGAAATCACTCATCAGCCTGGCCATTTGCAGAGCGGCAGGCACCCCTTTGCCAGAAACGTCACCCAATACAATGCCCAGTTGTTCGTTTTCAAAAGGAATGAAATCATAATAATCACCCCCAACAACTTGAGCCGCATGAGTTTGAGCGGCAAAAGTATAATGAGCATGTTGTGGAGTGGAAGTCGGCAGAAAGCTTTCCTGAACCGATTGGGCAAATTCCATGTCTTTTTCCATCCGCTGATTTTCCATAAGCACCAAATGCATACGCGCATTATGGATAGCCAGAGCGGCACTGTCGCAGAGAAGAAGAAAAAGTTCCTGGTCACTTGGCTGGAACACCTTGCCCCGGGTTTTTTCATGAATGACCTGGCAGACTCCAATAATTTTACCTTTTGCCTTTAGTGGCGAGCATAAAATAGAACCCGTTTGGAAACCGGTTTTTTTATCAAAGTCCGGATTAAATTTGGGGTGTTGATAGGCATCTTTAATTATGATGGGTTCGCCTGATCTAGCAACAGTGCCGGCAATGCCTTCTCCTATTTTCAGTCGGGTCATTGTTTTAATTTTTTCACCCACTTTGCTAAGAGCAATTTGGAACACCAACTCATTTGTTTCCTCATCAACCAGTAACAGACTGCAGGCATCAGCAGTCATTACCTTTTTAGCCACATTCATGATCGTGTCGAGTAGATTAGCGAGATTCAGTTCGGAATTGATAAGGGAAGTGATCTTGTAGCAGGTCTCTAATTGATTGACCCGTTGCTCCAATTGTGCAAGGCGTGGGTCCGGAGAAGATAAAGTGTCTTTATGTGTGCTCATGGTCGGCCTATTATTGCCCCATTCCGGGTTTCTTAGGCGTGTCCCCCGCTTTTAGCGTTCATGTGGTATTCCCTTCCACTGACTTTATGCCCCATAGAGATATCACTGCTTCAGGGTCACAGGCCGTTTGGCTGGTAGAGAAATAACTTTAACTTGGCCGCTAAGATAGCTAAAATACTATAGAGGGTCAATCCATTTAACCGTTATCCCATATCCCAAGTTTTATGGACAGGAAGTTAGGACGAAATGCAAACAGGAACTGGTCGGAAATCAGGTCAGTTCTTTTTCAAGCCCTTCCCCAAGAGATATTTGCTAACGCAAATCAAAGTGAATGGTTGACCTATCATTGGAATCTGGTGGTGGGAAAAGAAATTGCCAGGGTTTCCACCATTGACAATGTGACGCGAAAAATACTCTATGTAAAAGTTAAGGGGAAAGAATGGGTGCCGATTTTAGATTCTTTAAAAAAGAATATCATCCAGGAAATTAACAGCAGGGCAGGAGAACCACTGTTAAACAGAATTGTGTTTAAGACGGTTGCCTGATACGCTCTTAATAAAAATCATCCATGATCTAGGACAATTTAGAAGATGAAAGACATAACTTACGAATCAAATCCCATTTATGGGCTTGTTCAGAGGAGAACCTCTGCTGGCTTATTAATACTTTGCCTTTTGTTCCTGACTAATTGTGCGACACCCGGAGGGACTCTGGATTCCGCCAACGTTGATTTGTCTTCGTCTTATGCAGTTCGTTCGTTTGAAAATAGCAAGAAACATTCCCAGAAACAGGACACACGCGATCCCCGTTCTTATTACCACTACCTGATGGCCCTTCAGGCAGAAAAACAATATCAAATGGAGCAGGCCGCTTCGCATTATAAGGAAGTGGTTCAGCATGATCCAGAAGCAGAAAGATTCCATGAAAAGTGGATACGCTTATTACTCCGAACGGGTCAATTAGATGAGGCTGTTCGAGTAGGCCAAAGTGCCATAGCCCGTTTCCCTGAAAACGAGGAGATTGAAATGGTCCTGGGGGATATTTTGTCCAGCCAGGGCAAGGTGGAAGAGGCCATCGGGCACTATGATCGTGCCAGCCAGATTCACTCAGGAAATGCCCGGGCACCGCTACTAAAAGGTTCTTTGTTGGAACAGTCGGGAAAATATGATCAGGCTTTGGAAGAGTATAAAAAAGGGGCGATTATAGAGCCCAACAATCCTCTTGTGCAGTTTTATTTGGGCCGAGCCTATTTGCGTGCAAACCAGTTGCAGGAAGCCGAAAAAAGTCTTGAAAAAGCCGTCTCCCTGAAACCCAATTTGCTCCAGGCCCGACACCATTTGGCATGGGTGCTAGAGCGGCAAGGAAAAACGATTCAGGCGTTGAAAGAGTATGGGCTATTGTTAAAGCTAAAGCCAGATAACGCCAGTATTAAGAATAGAGTTTCACAGCTTCACGCTTTGGGTTCTTTGGATTCCAAAGAAGGTAGAGGGGCTGAAGGGATTCCCCCAGAGTTGGAAAAGCAACCCAATATCCATATGCGCATAGCCACAATATATTTTGAGCAAACTTTATACATGCGAGCGTTGGAGGAATTTCAACTCGTCCTGGTAAAGCACGATTACAAGGACCCTCATGTCCTGATGGCCCGAATTTATGAAGTCCACGGCCGCTTGGACAAAGCTGTGGTGGAGTTTGAAAAGCTCCGGAAGTTGGAGCCTGAATCCCTTGACATTCTCCTTTATACCGCCCGGCTCTATAGCTTGATGAAAAACACACAAAAAGCTGTGGAACTGCTCAGTAGAGCGGTTGAAATCGAACCGGATAACGACCAGTTTTATCACTCTCTGGCACTGGCGTATATGGCCCAAAATGAAAATGTCAAGGCGATTGAAAATATGCACAAAGCCTTGGCTCTGAATTCCAAAAAAGACTCCTATTATTTTGAATTGGGTGCCTTGATGGAAAAGCAAGGGGACTATAAAGGAGCCATGGAAAATATGAGGCTGGCGATTGAATTAAATCCTTTGCACTCCAACGCCCATAATTTTTTGGGATACATGTATGCCCTGGAAGGCCGTGACCTGGACCAAGCTCTTTTGCATTTGAAAAAAGCCCTGACTACCCAACCTCGCAATGGCTATTTTCTGGACAGTCTGGGTTGGATATATTTCAAAAAGGGGGAGTCCGAAAAAGCATTAACTCAAATTCAAAAAGCCTTGATTTACACAGAGCCGGATCCGGTTCTTTATGACCATCTTGGAGATATTTTATTCTCCCTGAAAAACTACGATGAAGCCAGCGGGGCTTGGAAAAACAGCTTGTTTCTTACCGTGAATCCAAAGGGCGATTTGGGAGGAGAGGCACCGGATCCTGAAACGCTTAAGAATAAGATCAATAAAGCGCGAATTCTTTTGCAACAGAGCTATTAAGAAGATTCGTTGAACTCCTACCTGTTTTCAAGCGTGGCAAACTACCCTCAATCTTTCAGGTACTTCATTTTCATTTTTGTGTTTGTCGCTTGCGGATGCCAACCTCGTGTTGAACCCGTTGCCCCACATTTCTTAAAAGATTCCATCACTACCGGCTATGTTTTAAAAAGGCAAAATGATCGAGCCAAAAAAATTAAAAACCTCAAATCTTTTACCAGCACAACCTTTCTGGGCCATAACCTGAAGCAAACATTCCGCCAAACTTTGGCAATTCAAAATAACCAATCAATACGGGTAGATACCTTTGGCTTATTTGGACAAGCCCTGGGAGTGTTTACACACCATCGGGGCAGGACAGTATTATACGATCCGGCAAAGGGCAGGTATTATTCAGGTCCTGAAATGGAATCCATGATGGAAAAAATGTTGGGAACAAGATTGGACTTTCGTGAGCATCTTCCCATTTTTATCGGTCATATACCCAGGCTTGAGTTTCTTAAAATTTTGGATTCAAGCTTGAATTCCGGGCGAACACAATACAACTTGCAACTAACCGATATACAGCGGGGTGGAAGCGTGGAGATTTTGTTTTCTGCCCTGACTCTGCTACCTCTTGAGATGACTCGAAAAATAGGCCAGCGATCGGTTTATTCCGTTAAATGGGAGAATTACACTAAAGTTGGAGAATACGATTTTCCACATTTAATAACATTGTCGTTTCCTGAGAAACGGGAAATCATTCGGGTAAAGTATAAAAACCCTGTTATCAATCAGGGACTCCCTGCGGATACATTCCAATTCCTCGAACCCGTTTCTTCTCTATAAAACCCATGACAACCCTGGTTTTTAAAACTCCAGCCAAAGTAAACCTGGGATTATATATTTTGGGAAAACGTGAGGATGGCTTTCATGAACTTGAAACCCTCTTTCAAATGGTGAATTGGTGTGACGAAATCAAAATAGAATGCCTTGCGCAGGGGTTGGAGATGACCTGCAACCAGCCCGATATTCCAACAGATGATGGAAACCTGGTCATCAAAGCCGCGCAATTATTACAAGCCCGCTTTCCTGACCGGTGCAAGGGGGCAAGAATTAACTTAACTAAAAATATCCCGCATGGGGCTGGGTTGGGTGGGGGTAGTGGCAATGCGGCGGGAGTTTTGCTGGGTCTCAACTTTTTATGGGAATTGAATTTAAAACGTAAAGATCTGATTTCGTTGGCTTCTGAACTGGGTTCGGATGTTCCTTTTTTTCTTTTTTCCCCCTGTGCGATAGGTAGGAGCAGAGGGGAAATTCTTGAGCCAGTCCAAAGCTCAATTAAGTTTTATGTTTTAATGGTTTATCCAGGATTTCCCCTGTCCACGGCTTGGGTCTATGGAAATCTAAAATTGAAGTTGACAAAACAGCAAAATAATATTAGCATTTTGAAAAATTTTCTCTTGCAGTCGGAGTATGCCCAATTGGGGGCATCATGGAGCAATGATCTGGAAGCTATTGTATTTCAAGAGTATCCAGAGATTTTTGGGATAAAAAAAGAGATGCTTGCTTTAGGAGCAAAAGGAGCACTCCTGTCAGGAAGCGGTTCTACCGTATTTGGAATTTTTGACAATCCCGAAACAGCAAAAAACGCTTATGCTCGATTGGAGGGGGGAAAGTTCAGGCTCTTTTTAGCTGAAAGTATTATTAGTTTATCTGAGTTATATCCTGATGAAATGTTAGCGACCTTGTTGCCATAAGGTTCTCCGCATTTTGGGGTGCGGTGATTCCAGGTTTCGGATAATAGCCTGGGTGAAAAGCCATATATTTGGTCAGGGTCTTTTTTTATGTCGCCTGTTGGGTTAAAACGAATCGGTTCCAAATTCCTGGGTTGAGGCCGCGCTTGTTGGTGTGGCTCGATGGATACTCTGTCTAGTCCAAATACACTTCCCTGAGTTTTTCCGGAAATGCTGGTTTATCCTCAAAGTAAGTTGAGGCAAGGGGTTAAACATGGGAATTAGATTAGTAGATGCCGATTGAATCAATATACTTTGGGGCGTCGTCAAGTGGCTAAGACACAGGATTTTGATTCCTGCATTCGGAGGTTCGAGTCCTCCCGCCCCAGCCAGATTTTTTACAAGGATTTTTTTAGAAAATGATTTCCAGAGATAATGGTCGGATGCTAGTTTTTTCAGGTCGGGCAAATCCGTCTCTGGCAGAGGATATTTGTAAATATCTCGATATTCCTTTGGGCGAAACGGTGATCCGCGACTTCTCCGATAAGGAGATTTATGTCCGGATTGAAGAGAATGTTCGCGGCGGGGACGTTTTTGTTATTCAGCCAACTTGTTTTCCTGGCAATACCAATTTGATGGAATTGCTGATAATGATTGATGCCTTGCGCCGGTCATCAGCAAGAAGGATCACGGCAGTAATCCCTTACTATGGTTACGCACGTCAGGACCGAAAATGCGAGCCAAGGGTGCCGATCACTTCCAAATTGGTGGCAGATATACTGGAAACGGCAGGAACAGATCGAGTTTTAACGGTCGATCTTCATGCAGGGCAGATCCAGGGATTTTTCAATATTCCTGTGGATCATCTTTTTGCCATGAATGTTCTGATAGATTATATTCGCAAACTTAGTCTGCCAAATATGATTGTTATTTCTCCCGATGCGGGAGGGGTGGAGCGAGCCAGAGCGTATGCTAAAAGGTTGGACACCACTCTGGCTATCATTGATAAGCGCCGGGATATTCCTAACGAAGCCAAAGCCATGAACATTATTGGTGACGTTAAGGACAAGGTGGCGTTTATTGTGGACGATATGATTGACACTGCGGGCACCCTCATGGAGGCGACCGATGCATTGTTGGGAGCTGGAGCTAAAGAGGTTCATGCCTGTTGTTCCCACGCAGTTCTTTCTGGTCCTGCGGGAGAACGGATCAGCAACTCTCCACTCAAATCGGTGGTGACGACCAACAGCATTCCTTTGGGAGAAGAGTTGGCTAAAATCCCAAAAATTAAAGTGCTTTCGATCGCTTCATTGCTGGGAGAAGCTATTTTAAGGATTCACGAAGAAACCTCGGTCAGTTCGTTATTCGACTCAACCAAGGAATAAAAAAT
>JABIXH010000016.1 GCA_018664975.1 Nitrospina sp.
AGACGGTTCATGCTGACACCAATCCTCGATTTTATGAATTGATCCGCGAGTTTGAAAAAGCCACGCAATGCGCAGTTGTGATCAATACCTCCTTTAATGTTCGAGGTGAACCCATTGTTTGTACTCCCGAACAGGCTTTCCGTTGTTTCATGCGTACGGAAATGGATACTCTTGTCCTGGAAAATTTTGTGCTCGATAAAAAGGACCAGAAACCATTAGGAAAGGATGACAACTGGCAGAAAGAATTCGAATTAGACTAGCCTGCTGACGCAGAGGCTAATAGCCATAATATTTTTCCTTTACCTTCGTGCCTCACCGATAAGGCATTTTGTTGCCTTCCAGTTGTTTTACTATATCTGCTTCAAATTGGTTCTCCACCCTCACGAATTCTTCAAACTCCTTGGGACTTTTGAACTCAAAAACTTTGGGTTCTTTTTGTCCGCAGATTTCTTCATCTTGCTCGACGGTTAACATATTATTTTCCACGGAACGTATTACGAACTTTTTCCGGGTTATAAATTTTGCAAAAATTTCCTGATATACGGGTTCCAGATTTAGAGCCATGAAACGTCTCCTGCTAAAATACGTAATTATAATTTAATGTATACAAGAATTTTAACTTCCCCCATTCCCAAAATCAAACTAATTGCGCCCACTTGATGTGGGGACGACTTGCAGTCGCTTTTTACTGCTAACCATCGTTCGGCTCGTTTCAAGAAGCTCTCTTGTTATCTGTGTTTATCTGTGGCTAATAGGATTTCATGCCTTAACAGTTCTAAAATTTTATGCTAGTCTATGATGGTAATTTGGTGGTTTGTTTTATCACCGATATGCTGAACCACATCAACGACCGTTTCCTGATGGTCTTTTTTATTGATCCCCTTCCCTGATTTTATATGACAAATAGACTATCCCTCAACCGGCTGGCAGAAACACTCATTCAGGAGTCGAGAACTCCATTCAACAAGGAAGAGTTTGCGAAGCATCTGGAAAGTAGATGGCAGAAAGAAGTTTCTGGTGCCGCGATGAAGCGCCTTGAAAAAGTTTTACATAACCATTCTTCGTTGATCGGGATTCCTGAATGTGATTTCGTTCCCTTTCGTGCGGTGGTCGATAAAATCAGCCATGTATCTTTATCGATGCAACTGGGAGCCTGGGAGTTGAAGCAGGGTGTTCTAATCCCTGGGCACCGCTTGATTCCTTTCATGCCAGTTAACCTAAATGAAAGTGAGTTGATATTTCTTGATCCAGAGGGGAATGAAATTCCTAAACTAAAAAAGTCTTTTTTTATTCAGGAAATTGTTCCTTTCTATCAGTATTCCGCGCAGTTCCCGGAAGAAATTAAGTTTAATGAATGGATTCCTGGAAGAAGTTGCATGACGGTTACGGCCTGGGACATGCAATCGCTATACAAGAGTTTTTCATCCCGACCTGGTGATGCTCTGTTGATTGATCTGGTTGACTATGAAAAGGGAATCTATCAGGTTCGCCCTTACTCCTCAAGACAATACCGGTTGGATCGGTTACGTATGCGGGCTCTTTATATCGCTTTGGCTACGCAAATGGATCCGCTTTGTCAGGACGAAAATTTTTGTTCTGCCGGGCTGGAAAAACAATTGTTGCGCATTCTATTTTCCATGAACCCTGAAGTGTTTCAAGAGGTCGAAGTTTTTTCTATCACGGACTTTTTGGAATCTCTCAAAGAGTGGACCGTAGTCGGGTGCGAGGCGGGGGGGGTGCAAATGGTTCCTGCATGGCAAACTGAGCCGGGGCCTTTCATTCGCGCCAATGCCAACATGTCGGTAAAGGGGGAATTGGGATCACTGAATAAAATATTTCAGGATTTACAATTGGCCTTTGATGCGACTGAATTTAAATCTATGCTTTATTCGGTCATGGCTTCGGACAAGTATAAGTTGGAAGCGGTATTTTTTCTGTTGTTCGGAGGGCAGGGAGATTTATTTAAGGATAAAAAACAGCATGAAGTTTTTTACGGCCATCTGCGCGAACTTTTGTTCAAAATCTGTGAAGATCTTAAATCCCGGGAATCGCAATTGATAGCGGGCCTGAGAGAACAATGTGTGGATACCAAATTCAGCCTGGTAGGAGTATTGAGGTTTCTGGAAGATCAGGAGGTGGGTTTGGAGGATTTGCCTGCAGATTTATTGAACCAGATTATAGAATTGGACCATTTTTGTACCGATGCGCTTCACCGGTTTGCGGAGCGGGATCAGCCACCTGACTTGAAATTTGTCCGGGAAATTCGTGTTGCCTTGAAAGTGGTGCTTCCTCAACTGGCGATGGTGGAAGAGGAAGTTTATTCCCGTCTAGCTGTCTATTGATGCTGGAACCTATATTGGCAATAACTCGTTGAGCCGAGAACACATTTGTTCGCCAAAGAAAGTTATTGCACACCGGCCCCACACCTAGTGGTGCCGTTGAGAGAATGACCGGTAATATTTTCGACCTGAACGGTTACTGTATCTCCCACCTTGATGGTACCCTCTTCTCCCTGAATGTTTACGTTCCAGTATTGCGGGTTTCTTCCCTTATAGATATAGTCTGGTTTGGAAGATCTTCCCTCGATCAGAACCTCAACATTTTTTCCCAAAAAGGATTGGCCCAGTTTCTCGGATTGCTTATGTTGTAGCGAGATGACTTCCTGAAGTCGACGCTTTTTAGTTTCGTCTGGAACCGAGTCAGGCAATTCGTTTGCGGGGGTTCCTGGTCTAGGACTGTAGGCAAACATATAGCTACTGCTGTAACCGACCTCTTCCATGAACTTCATTGTGTCTTCAAAAGCTTCATCGGTCTCACCGGGAAAGCCAACGATGATGTCGGTAGAGAGGGACATATCCGGGACCTCTGATTTTAATTCCGCTAGCAAACCCTTATATTCTTCAATCGTATGATCTCTACGCATGGCTTTAAGCACTTGATTATTTCCGCTCTGAACGGGGAGATGTAAATGGTTCATCAGGATATCCAGGTCACGATAAGCACGAATGGTTTCGCGGGTAAAATCGTTGGGGTGACTGGTGGTAAAGCGCAATCTTTCTACCCCGGGTATCTCTGCGACACCATACAAAAGCTCATGAAATGGCATGGGATTCTTCAGTCCTCGTTTGCCATAAGAGTTAACGTTTTGGCCCAGTAAAATAATTTCCTTTGCTCCACGATTTACCAGATGACGGACTTCATCAAATAATTCTTCCGGTTCTCTAGACTTTTCTCTTCCGCGAGTGAAGGGAACAATGCAGAAAGTGCAAAATTTATCGCAACCTTTGATAATGTTAACAAACGCGCTGGGTCCGGGGGACTTAGGCAGGTCACCGGCAAGTTCGGGAATGGAGTAGATTTTTTCCTGATCAAACCCGGTCCAGACAAAAGGTTTGCCAGTATTGCGTACCTGATCTACGGCCTGGGCAATGCCTTCCACCTGATCGGGGCCCATCACGAAATCCAGATAGGGCATGCGTTGGAGCAGTTTTTTCCCTTCTTGTTGTCCCAAGCACCCGGTCAAACCCAGTATCAGATCTGGATTGGCCGTTTTTAAAGGCTTTAAACCCCCAAACAGGGAGAAAGTTTTTTGCTCCGCTTTTTCACGAATAGAACAGGTATTGACCAGAATCAGGTCGGCATCTTCTTTTTCCAGGGTGCGCTGGTAGCCGGAATGGAACAGAATGAGCTCCATTCTGTCTGTATCGGCAACGTTCATCTGGCAACCAAAAGTATCTAAATAGACTTGTTTCATAAGGAAAACTGTAAGGGAATCTCCCGATCTTTGCAACTGGCATTTAGCCAGAGCCCATTTTAAGGAGGATATATCGCAACAAATAAGCTCAAACACTAAATTTATATAAATTTAAACAAATTCATATAAGTAAATTGAAATTCCAAGAATTTTGTTGACAAGACCATGTATTTAAAATAAGCTCTATACCATTCCATAAAAAGTATTTAATTTGCAGGCCCAACTGCGCCAGAACCATTTTTAGGGAGGGGAATTACAGTGGCCAAAAGCAACAGCGTCCGGCAAATCCGGGAGGCAAAAATGATGAGCAAAGCTGAGCTAGCTCGTAAGGCAGACGTGACCGTTCAGACGATTGATCGTATTGAAAAGGGGAATGATTGCCGACTCGATACAAAGCGAAAAATCATTTTGGCTCTGGGCTACAAGCTTGTAGACCGGACAAGAATTTTTGATTCTGAAAATGATAACTCTGTTCCAGCAACCAAAAAAATAAAGACAAAGTAATCTGAACTGTTTTGGATTTCTGTTTGATGGGTTGGTATGAGTTTATGCGAAATCGGAGAATTAGGTTTAATACGTCCCAGAACGCTTATCGGAGCAAGGGGGAAGGACTTGAGTGCTTTCCAGTACAAATTGGTAGAATGAGCTTGAATGATTTTTTATGGAAAGTGGTAAAAAATCATTCACCGGCCTGTAAGCTTGGAATCAATTTTGGATTAATAGCTTATTGATTTTTAATGGGTTATGATTGATGGGCGAGTTTGGTACAGAGTTTGCTGTTTAAGGGTTCGGTCGTTTTATAAATCTAGATATTGCAGATATTTTTTTATGTTCTTATCGAAAAAAACCCAGTTAGTGGCCATCGACATCGGGTCTTCTTCAATCAAGCTGGTTCAATTATCTGAACTTAAAGGAGGAGAGTTTGAGCTGACCCATTTTGGAATGATGCCACTTGCTGAAGAATGCATTATTGAGGGGGCCATTAAAAAACCTGACCAAGTAGCGGAGGCTTTGGCTAAATTAATCACAGCCGAAAAAATACAAGGCCGTTATGTTGTTTCTGCCGTTGCTGGAGAAGCGGTTTTTATTAAGAAAATAAAAGTTCCAGTGATGTCGGAAGAGGAGCTTTCTGAAAAGATAACTCAGGAAGCGGAACAATATATACCCTTTGATATTGATGATGTAGCTCTCGACTTTCAACTATTAGGCGCAGTAAAGGGTAAAAACGTTGAAGAGTCTGATAACTCGAAGGGCAATGAATTTGAAGAGGAATCCCAAAGTGATGATTCTCAAGAGGATCATTCAAGTGAGGAAACGGATGGAGAAATGATGGAGGTGCTCCTTGTAGCGGTTCAAAGAGCAGTCATCGATGAGAGGACTGATATTCTTATAGAGGCCGGTTTGAAGCCGGCAATCATAGACCTTAACGTGTTTGCCTTGATGAATGCGGCTCAATTGACCAATGATTTAACTTCAGCGGGCAATACGGCACTGATTGATCTGGGAGATTCCTTTACCCATATTAATATTATTCAAGATGGGAAAATGGGCTACTCCCGAGATATACCTATCGGCGGAGGGTATTGCACGAAGATGCTCATGTCAAAATTCAAAGTTCCTTTTAAACAGATTATTGAAATAAAGCGAGGCAACTTTCCTTCAGATATTAAAGAAGAGGAGGTTATCAGTATCATTACCCAGGCTTATAAAAGGGTTTTGGAAGAGATTCAAAAATCATTCGAGTATTTTGGCACCCTGTCCGGCAACAAGGTAGGGAAAGTTTTATTGTGTGGAGGGGGGAGCATGATTCAAGGAATAGATGGATATTTTTCTGATTATTTAAAGGTGCCAGTGGAGAACTTCAATCCCATGAAGGGGGTCAAAATCAATCCCAAAAACTTTGACCAATCGATGATCGATGAAATGGGTGGGTTGTCAACAGTGGCATTGGGTTTAGCTACCAGGAGGTTTGACCACAAATGATTCGGATCAATCTCCATGATTATCGTGATGAGCTGAGGAAGATCGAGATCCAAAGGCGGGTGGTCAAGTGTATTGCCATCGTAATAGTGGCTATCTTGCTTATCATCGTATTCGGGTTGATAGAACAGGCTCAGTTGGATTCATTAGGGGTTGAAACACGCAAACTGGAGTCCCAAGTCGCGAGTTTAAAAGGGCAGGTAGATAAAGTCAAAGCCATGGAAGCCAGGAAGAAACGCCTGGAAGATATTATTGCTGGCATTGAAGGTTTGAGAGAAAGACAAATGCCCGCGAGCACTATTGTCAGCGATTTAAACCTTATGGTTCCAGATGACATTTGGTTAAATGCAATCGTACAGAGAGATTTAAAGGACCTGAAGAAAAAAAATGTTCCACACATTATGTTTGGGGATCCTAGTAAGAAGAAAAAGAAAAAAAGGAGGAAAAAGAATAGAGGAGTGGATCCCAAGGAGTTTGTGGAGATTTCTGGCTATGCGCTTTCTGAAAACGGAATAGCTGAGTACCTGAAAAGGTTACAGAAAATTCCTTACTACAAGACAACTTTTCTTTTTAAATCATCGCGGACTTATATTGGTAGTCAGGCGGTTCATAAATTTATTATTTATTGCTATTTGCCGAAAGTTGAAAAGAAGAAATCGGCTTAATCAACAAAAGCTATGGATAAACTGTTCGATAAAATTCCTTACGATGATCTTGATGGGGTCCAGTTTACCCATATGCTTGCGGGAGCAATAGGTGTCGGAGTTGTACTTTTTGCTGTGTACTTTTTTACTTTACACAACGTAACCAGTACGGAATTTGAAAAGCTGTCCAAGAAGAAAGAGGCCGCGCAAAGAACTCTGAAGCTGTATAAGTCGATAGTGGCGAAAGAAGACCGAGTGGCAAAACAAATGTCTCTGGTAAAAGGCGAGTTTGATGCGTTTAAGGGGCAAATGCCTCGTCAGACTGAGATTCCTGATCTGATGCGAAAGATAGAGGCATTTGGCAAGCAGAGAGATATCAAAATGGTTGCTCTCACTCTGAATGAAGGCATAGTCGGGGATTTTTATAAGGAAATTCCCTTAAAAATTCAAATAAATGGGGAAATATGGGTCACCCTCGATTTCATTGAATATATGCAAAATCTTTTGCGTCTGGTAAGCCTGGAAGATCTGGTTCTAAAATTTCAGAGATTAAATTTCTCTGAAGAGATGGGGCGGGCAGGTTCACTGGTTACAGTTTTAACGCTAAAAACGTATTCGTATGTGGAGGGTGCTGAAAACAGTACAGCTCCTAAAAAGGATGCTAAATAAGGAAAACAATAGAAAGGTCATTAATCCTATTTGAGGATGATGATATGAGATATGAGAATCAGGTGTTATATAAAAATTATATTATTCTTGTGGATAGCGCTAGGGGTGCCTTCTTTTCAGGCGTCAGCACTGACCCCACCTTTGCAGGATGACCTGAATTCTCGTAACCAAAAACTCTATTCTTTATTTCGGCTTAGTGGACTAGAAGATGTCTTGGATAACATGGAATCTGTTTTGGAAATTTCGGGAACAATAAATGAGGATGCCTTGGCACCGGGTCAGGGAGCATTTGCCAAGAGAATTATGCGCCATGCTTATTCGCATGAAAAGTTTTACGGAGTACAAAAGCAATCATTCCTGGAGGATTACAAGTCTCAATATGTTATTTCAGCGGTTCAGTGGTATCGAAGTTCATTGGGAAAAAAAATATTACGGCTTGAAAATGAATCGAATAATCCAGACCTTCGGCCAGAAATGGATTTATTCGTGGAAGATTTGCTGAATTCGCCGCCCAGCGAGGAGCGAATATTTTTGATAGAAAAGATTGAACGTTCTTTACGTGTGACGGAAGCCGGGAAAAGCCTTTATTTGGGATATGTCAAATTGATGTACCCTTTTAATAAAAATAATCAAGGCAAGAGGCTCGGAAAAATGCTGAGAATTTTTGGGGAAAGTATTACTGAACCCATACGGGAAATTGTTTTGCGAGGCTTGCTCTTTAGTTATAGAAACCTTAAGGATAAAGAGTTGGAAAAGTATGTCGAGTTTTTAAATTCCAAGGCGGGCCGTTGGTTCAGTCAAACAACTTTAAAGGGCTTTAGTAAAGGAATAAAAAAGAATTTATTTCTGGCAGAAAAAGTTCAGGAAGACTTGATAAAAGAAATCGAAACTGGGGGACCAGAGTTTCCTCTGCTGCAAGAGATTGCTCTACCAGGGCAACGATATCTGTTAATTGGAAGGCGTGATCCTTTCCAACCTCTGGTCAACGATGAAGGGCTGGTTTCTCTTTCAAAGGTGAGTCTGAATAACAAGACCCGTTCGTTTGGGGATGAGTTAAAAAGTATTCCTCCGATTGCCTTGTTGGTGTATGACAAAATTGAAGACCAATATCCCAAACTCTATAGGGAATTAAGATATTTTGAACGCTTGATAAATAACCGGGAAGAATTAGAAGCGATGGCGGATGATGAATATTCTAATAGCATAAATAACTATCGTGATGTCCTGGAGCGTGCCGCCGATATTAGAATGGATGAGTCCCCTCTGCAGATAGAATATGAATCACTACGAATGACGGGGATTATCCGAAAGAAAACCGAAGTCGTTGCAATATTTGAGGTGGGGAGCACCGGTTATGCAGTGAGACAAGGGGATCGGGTGGGTCCTTTTTTTGGGTACGTGGATGAAATACAGGACGAACAAATAATTGTGGTTGAGAAGTTCAGGAACTACCTGGGTACTATCCTGACGAACCAGAAAGTTATAGAATTTTTTCAGAGTACAACTAGCGAGGGTGATACGAACTCATGAGAAGACAACTGTTCATAAAATCCCATTTAAAGATAGCGTGCCTTTTGGTTTTGTTGGCAGGTTGGCCTGTTTTGAATGCTCATTCTGCCGCCCTGCTTTCATATCAAAATTTTGATACCTCTATTATTCAAGGGGGAGGTTCAACCAGTCAGTACCAAAAACCGGCAGTTCCATTATTGGTTTTGGCCCAAAATCAGGCTGGAGATTCAAGCAATGAGCCAATGGGAGAAATTGTACTTCTCGATACTGTAGAAGATGGGCAAAGCTCCCTGGTTTCTATAGAGTCCACTCGACCTGTTCAATACACCGCATTTAAACTTCTAAATCCGCTACGATTGGTGATTGATTTTCCTAAAATGGACCCGGGAAATTTAACCAGTCGTATTCAGGTTGATAAAGGGATCATAAGCTCTATCCGTCCCATCCACTTTGAAGGCGCGGGAGTATTACGTCTCGAAATCGTTCTCAATCAGTCGGCGGATTATGAAATTAATAAACCGGATAAAAATAAATTAATCGTTCGTCTGCAATCCTCTCAAGATATATCAGGAGAAGAAATAGCAAAAGCGTCTCCGCCTATGATGATGAACGAGACCGCTCCTTCCAATAAAACTGTTATTAAAAAGGAATTTGATAAAAAAGGCCTCCGTGGCGCGGATTCCATTATGGATGAGACGAGTGAGGTTTCGGAAGATACATGTTTTCCCATGTTGTATGGAGAAAAAGAAACAATTTCTTTGGACTTTCAAAATGCGGATGTTCGCAACCTTTTTAGAATCTTTGCGGAGATCAGTGGATTTAATGTGATTCTTTCTCCCGAAGTGGGAGGATCTGTAAATATTAGAATGATCGATGTGCCATGGAATCAGGCCATGGAAATAATTCTTACGAATAGCACCTTGGGGCGAGAATGCTTCGGGGACAATATCGTTCGTGTTGCTTCTAAAGCAGTTTTGCAGAATGAGGCCTCCGCCCTGGTGGCTGCAAAGGCTCGTGCGGTGAGTGACAGGCTCAGTCAAAGAGATTCTGAAGACTTGGTCACAGAAGTGGTTCGTGTCGACAATGCAGATATTACCGAACTGGTCACAAGTCTCACCGCTCTGAGGAGCGCCCGCCCGGACGCCCGGATTACAGCGGACACCCGTACCAATACATTAATTCTGAATGACCTGAGAGCGCATGTGGATGACATGCTGAATACGATAAGAATTCTGGATATCCCCACACCGCAAGTTTTGATTGAGGCAAAAATTGTTGATATCAGTAAATCTTTTGTTCAGGAACTGGGAATTCAATGGGGTTTAACAGGAGACGTTGTCCCCAACAAGCCTAATGACGTTTTGGTTTCTGGAACGGCCAACGCAACCAGTACCAATTTTTTGGTAGATTTAAGGCAGAGCACCAATATTGCCGCGGGAAGCTTGAGCGGGTTCGACCTGTTATTGGGGGGATTACTACCGGGCCTGAATTTAAACCTCAGGCTGGAAGCACTTGAGACTCAGGGAAAAGGACGGGTTCTATCCAGTCCAAAGGTCACGACCGCAGACAATAAGGAAGCAAGAATAAGAAGCGGAAGACAAATTCCCTATCAAGTAACTTCGGCAGAGGGTAACTCCATTGAGTTTGTCGATGCTGAACTCAGTCTTACGGTTACTCCTCATGTCACCTCCGAAAATAATGTTTACTTGATTATTGATGCGACTAAAAACGCTGCAGATTTTTCACAGTTAGTAGGGACAGTGCCCACCATTACCACCAAGGAAACACATACGGAAGTGTTAGTAGGTAATGGAGACACCACGGTGTTGGGAGGAATATACGAAAGCAATTCCACTGAAAATAAAAAGGAGGTCCCATTCCTCTCGAAATTACCTTTACTGGGTTTTCTGTTTAAAAGTTTTGCAGATGCCGACACCATTACAGAACTTTTAGTGTTTATCACTCCTACCATAATTGAAACAAATTAATATTTGAATATTAGGTTGCTTAAATTAGGTGGATGAATCATCTGTCCGCCATAACCTCACATACAAAGAAATTAATAAATCTATGCAACGCTTAAGCATTGACTTGGGTGAAAGAAGTTATGAAATTCTAATTGGCTCTGGCTTAAGAAAGCGGGCGGGTGAACTCCTCAAGGCAGTCTTTATTCCCAGCCGGGTTGTGATTATTACCCATCCCTCAATAAACTGCCTTTATGGCGAAGAGGTGGTTGCAAATTTTGTAGATCAGGGATGGGTCACTGATATCATCGAAGTTTCCGAAGGAGAATCCTCCAAGAACCTGGGTCAGGCGGAAAAATTATATGACCGTCTGCTGGAACTGAATTGTGACAGGAAATCTGTTTTAGTTGCATTGGGCGGAGGAGTAATTGGAGACCTCGTGGGTTTTGTCGCGGCCACCTATCAGAGGGGAATTCCTTTTATACAAATACCCACAACTTTGCTTTCTCAAGTTGATAGCAGTGTTGGAGGAAAAACAGCTGTCAACCATCCTAAAGGGAAAAATATGATAGGGGCATTTTACCAGCCACGACTGGTATTGGCCGATCTTGAAACACTCCGGTCGCTTCCTTTAAATGAATACCGCGCGGGATTAGCCGAGATTGTCAAGTACGGGGTAATCTCCGATGCTAAACTTTTTGAGTTTTTGGAAACCCATTACAAGGAGATTTTAAACCTTGATCAGAAATGCCTCTCCCACATCATCGAAACATCTTGCGCCATTAAGGCAAGGGTGGTCGAAAAGGATGAACGGGAAAGCCATTATCGAATGATTCTCAACTTCGGACATACTTTGGGGCATGCTATCGAGTCGTTGACAAATTATTCCCGCTTCATACACGGGGAAGCGGTAGCCATAGGTATGGTGCGAGCGGCCGAATTGTCTCTCTCTCTGGGGAAATGTTCGGAAGAGGTTCCAAGGCGCCTGGAGACTTTACTGAAAAATCTGGGCCTTCCGGTTGATATGCCGGAGTTGGACTCTTCAGCCGTGATTGAATCTTTGTATCATGATAAAAAAACCATGAACCATAAAATAAGATTTATCCTGGTTAAAGAAATTGGGTTGATCGAAATCGTTGACCAAATGCCAGAAGCCGAAATTATGAAAGTGCTTTGAGTTTGCTTTGTTAGAATTGTTGGCTCAATACAAAAATTTAAAAAACTTTGAAGAGGCAGTCAGGGTTTTACCATGGAAATCAGGAATATAAACTTTGGGTTGATTGTTTTTGTCATTGGGTTTCTATGGTTAGCAAATGCGGACGCGGCTATTTATAAATGGAGAGATGAAAGTGGAAAGGTCCATTTTACGGACGACCCCACTAAAGTTCCGGAAGCGTTCCGAATAAAGCCTTTTATAAAAAGCCCCAAAGCCCAAAAGAAAACTTCAGGGTTCAAGAAAAAGGAAGCATCTGAGGGGGCGGCTACTGAAAAAGAAAATGTTACTGAACAGCCTGCCGAACCAGAAAAAAACGAAGGAGGACTAACGGAGATCCAGCGTTCCGCCGCTGAAGCAGTCGCTAGTTTCTTGAAAGTGGATATACCTCGCTACGAAAAATTTAGTTCCTGGCCAGCGAGCAGGAGTAAATTTCGCCTGCTTAAAGAAGTTGTGGCGGGGGCAACTCCGCAAAAGCAGGCCCTGTTGGGTCAGGTTTCCTCGAGCGACTTCCCCTTGTTTAAGGAGATTGCCGAGTTTTTAAAAACGAGCATCGCTGAAGATGAGCAGTCTCAGAAAGTTTTACCGACGACCATTACCTCCCGTCGCCAAACTCAGGCATTGATGAACCGGTTGAAGAGTGAAACCGGGCAGGAAAAACAGTTGCTGGAAAAATTGACAGTAGCTCTCGCCGCAAAAGCTGAAGAGGTCAAACCTGTCAGTGAATCGCCACCCACGTCTAGTGTAGAACCTTCCAGCGAGAAGGAATTGGAAAAGCCTGTCAATAAAGAAAAGTCGAACTATTGACCAGGATTAGAATCATAATACTTTGCAAGTATTCCTTCCACCCGGATAATATCTCAAAGAATCTAAAGTAGAGCGTCTATTAAAAAGTGGTAGGCCTATATTTTAATAATTCTGCTCATTCCCATTAATATCCGGTTATGAAAATTTGTTATCCTGATATTAAATTTTGTGACAGTAATTCCGAGTTGATCCTTCATGCCTTCCTAAAAGTAATTAATTTTTTTCATAAAGCGTTGAAAAATTACCCTTAATTTTAAAGCCCTTTGCGTTTTTTCATTTTGGCCTTCATCTTGCTATAAATTGGGTAGGGCAATACACTTTCATTGCGCCGTCATTTAAAGACGCCCCTCATTTGGGGGGATTGTGTGCTGGGATTTTACCCCCATAATTAAAGGATTAGGTTAATTATCGATTTATAGATATGACTCAAAACATAAAACATTTAAAAAATAATTTTGGTTTCACTCTAGTGGAAGTTCTTATTGCCGCTTTGATTATCACAGCGGGACTGATTGCTTACATTATGACCTCGGGAAATGTTGTCGGCCAGAATACTCAAAGTAAGAAAGAATCCATCGCCACAACTCTGGCCCAGGATAAAATGGAGTCTATTAGAAATACAGCCCTGACTGTTTCCTTGACAGATGCGGATACTCTGGATTCTCCTGCAGAATCTTCAGGGGTTTGGACTGCCAATACAGGGGGCGAAGTGGTGGATGAGGAAGGAGATACGGGGAATGCCGACTCGATATATACCCGCACCTGGACCATTACCACTGATGCCACATTAACAAATTTTTATTCTGCTTCGGTAACGGTTTTATGGGATGGGAATAAAACAGTCACTCTTGATACTTTAATTTCTCAATAATGGTTAAACCATGAAGAATAAATCCAGACTGATCTCTAATGAACGCGGGTTTTCCGTCATTGAACTTATGGTTGCTGGGGTTCTTGGGGTCTTGGTTTTGGGCGTGGCCATCTATGTGTTCAGTCAACAGGAGGAAGTTTTAAAAACAGAAAACGCATCCACTAATATACGGGCCAAAGGGCGTCATGCGATCAAAGTTCTTGCCCAGGAAATGAAAGAGATAGGGTTTGGATTGCCTCCCAATGAAGGGCTGATTGCCCCGGACCCTGTTGCAAATGGTTCAACGATAACTTACCGCTCTAATTTGTTTGATGTGCGTGCTTCAACACCTCCAAGTGCATCCAGCGGAGGGAGTGTAACAGATACCACGATCACCGTGGTGGATAGTGGAACCACATTCAGTGATGGAGATAAAATCATTATCTACAATCCCAGCTTTGGAGATTCGGAGCTGAATACTGTGAGTGGAACACCTTCGGCCACCAGTATTCCTTTGGGAAGTGGTTTGGCTAATTCCTATTCTTATGGGGCCAATTCGAAACTTGTAACTATAAATAAATATAATGATGTGGTTATTGATTTAAATGGAACAAATATCAGGAAAACGATTGATGGTGGAACCTCCACGATTCTTGTAGGGGATGTGTCAGATCTGGCTTTTGATTTTTTTGGGGAGACGCAGACATCACAGGTCAGCACAATTGGAATTACCATCACTTTGCAGGACTCGACAGATTCGGATATTACTCAGGATTTTAGTACGGATATCACTTTTAGAAATTAATGTTATGACCAGAAAATATGGATTCCTAAATGGATATTTCCGAAAACCAGGTTATCTTTCCGATCAAAAGGGCATAGCTCTGGTTGCGGGTTTAGCTCTTATGGTTGTACTGACTGTGTTGAGTTTTGTAGCGATTCAATACGCTTCCGTCGATATCAAGCGGACTAAAGACTATACCAAAACTCGTCAGGCAGTCCATATAGCCGAAGCCGGAATCCACAGGGCTTTAAACTATTTTAATTATGATGCCAGCGGTAACAGCCCGGGGGAAGTGAGCAATGGCTTTGATGATGAACTGGTCGGGGGTGCCGACTGGCCTTCCGCCACGTTTACAAACATCAGCCTTGGTAGCGGAGGGGGCACTTACACGGTGACTATTGCAGATAACGCTGATGGTACGGCTACGACTACAGATGCGGACAACAGTGTAATTCTCACCTCTACGGGAACCATAAGTGGAGTCACAGCCACTCTGGAAGCAGTTATATACCGTCCCTTGTTTAAATCTCAATATGCCATCTTGTCGGATGGGGATGTAAAGGTTGCTGGAAATTCCACATCGATTTCAGGAACCAACGGGGCCATACACACCAATTCAGATTTTACCCAGTCGGGGTCTGGCACCATCTCAGGGGGTGTAACTGCATCGGGCGAATGCGATGAAAGCACATGTACTGCGGAGAACGTAGCAGAAGAGTTTGTTCCAGTTATTGAGCCTTCAGACTATGAGCAATATGCGGATTATATTTTTAACGCTGATGGTACTGTTTACCAGCAAGGCTCTACTACAGACCTCTGCCTTAAATCTGGTGGTGGCACTTGTACTGCTGCGTTTTTAGGAGCATTCAAATTCAACAGCTCGGGTTGGAGCATTTCAGGTGAGACAATTGGTACCAACCTTCCAGATCAGGTGAACCTTTATTTCAAGGATGATTTTACAGCTACATCTATTGGTAGTTCCGGCAACCCATGGACTGCTACTGTGGTCACTGAGAAAAGTATTGCTTGGACGGGAAACGCATACGTTAACAATTATAAGGACTCGAGTGATTCAGTCGACATACAAAATCTTTTTTTAGTCGCGGGAAATGATATCAAGGTGAGCAGTATGGAACAGAACACTACGGGTTTGATTGCCGCAAAGGACCAGGTGTCCCTGGGTGGTGGTGCAACCCTAGAAGGATATATTATCGCAAATGACTTAACAGGTGACGACAACACGGTTAATTCAAGAATTACCGACGCTTCTGGAGGTGTGACCCTTGTCTATAATGGCGACATCGTCGCCCCGGTTTTGAGCAATAAAGTGAGTCTCCTCTCCTGGCAAGAAACTTAATAGTTCATTTTTCAATTTCCTTAGCTTGCCAACTCCTTCCTTAGGGACTAGATTGATTAGAGTAGACGGTGGCTTTGCTCTTTTAATATTCTTTTAATCTCTATAGGATCCAGCCATGGCAATCAAGACCTACAAAAATTTTATTGATGGGAAATGGATAGCATCTTCCAGCGGCGAAACCTTCGACAATATTAATCCTGCTAATAAAAAGGAAGTTATTGGGCGTTTTCAAAAATCAAACGCCAGTGATCTGAATAAAGCGATAAAATCTGCTGTCAAAGCTCAGGAGGGATGGAGAAATCTTCCCGCTCCCAAACGAGGTGAAATTCTTTTCCGGGTGGGTGAACTGTTAACCCGGCATAAAGAATCTCTGGCTCAGGACATGACCCGGGAAATGGGAAAGATTCTCAACGAAACCCGTGGTGATGTTCAGGAAGCGATCGACCTTACCTATTACACAGCAGGGGAAGGCAGGCGACTGCTGGGGGAAACGGTTCCTTCAGAATTGAACAACAAGTTTTGCATGACTGTCAGAATGCCGGTGGGGGTAGTGGCGGCAATCACACCATGGAATTTTCCTATAGCGATTCCGTCCTGGAAATTGATTCCAGCCCTGGTTTGTGGCAATACGGTGGTGTTTAAACCTGCCAGCGATACGCCCCTTTCAGCATATCGTTTTGTGAAACTATTTGAAGAGGCGGGTCTGCCGCCGGGTGTATTGAACTTTGTCACCGGTTCGGGAGCAGAAGTGGGTGAACCCCTCATCGAGCATCACAACGTCAACCTGGTTTCTTTTACTGGATCGACCGATACGGGTGCGCAAGTGGCACATAAATGTGCCTGGAATATGAAGCAATATTCCCTGGAAATGGGAGGAAAAAATGCCATCATCGTGATGGATGATGCCGATCTTAACTCAGCTGTGGAAGGAGTAGTATGGGGAGCGTTTGGAACTACCGGACAGCGGTGCACTGCTTGTAGCCGTGTCATTGTGCATAAAAAAGTCCTTAAAAAATTTACCAGTCGTCTTCTTAAACGTACGAAATTACTTCGCCTGGGAGATGGACTCAAAAAAACCACAGATGTGGGTCCCATCATCAACGAGTCACAGCGGCAGAAAATTTTGAGTTACTGCAAGATTGGTGTGGAAGAAGGAGCTAAGTTACTGCTCGGAGGAAATATTTATAAAAAGGGTATATGCCGGGACGGTTTTTTCTTTGAGCCTACATTGTTTGCGGGGGTGTCTCCGAAAATGCGAATCGCACAGGAAGAAATATTTGGTCCGGTATTAAGCATTATTGAATGCAAAAGTCTGGAGAATGCCGTGGACATTGTTAACGATTCCAGGTTTGGATTGTCATCAGCAATTTATACTCGGGATGTGAATCGTGCTTTTAAGGCTATTGAAAAACTCGATACCGGAATCACTTATATCAACTCTTCCACTATTGGGGCGGAAGTGCAACTGCCTTTTGGCGGGACTAAGGGAACGGGCAATGGTCATCGCGAAGCCGGGACGACGGCACTGGAAATTTTTACCGAGTGGAAATCTGTGTTCATTGATTATAGCGGTGGCTTGCAGAAAGCCCAGATTGATGATTGAGAGAGTGCATTGAAAAAAACCATGAGATTCTTTTAGCCAATTAAATTATTGGCTGTTTCTGTGTTAATATTCTTACCACCAGCCGCTACTCATTGTAGTAGCCACTGCCCGCAGTTTTTTACTTTTTCATCCTTGGAGAGTAGCCATAAATTTAATTCCAGAAGCGCAACGGCATTTGTCCGACCATGAAGATGTAGACCCATCGGCTCCTCTTCTAAGAGGCTTGAAATTTTCTATATTGTCCAGCGGTAGCGGGGGTAATTCTCTTTATATCGAGGCGGATGGAAAACGTATTTTGATTGACGCCGGGTTAAGTGAGAAAAAACTTTCTCAACGTATGGCTGGCATTGACCGATCCATGAAGGGATTGGACGCTGTATTCGCTACCCATGAACATTCCGATCACATCCGGGGTATGGGCCCGCTTTTAAGAAAACACCAACTTCAGCTTTATACAACGGAAGGAACTTATAAACGCGCGAGTTCTACCTTGGGGAAGCTCCCCAGTTTTAATTCGATTCGCGCTGGGCAACCTGTTGAGTTTGGCGAGTTAGTTGTTGAACCTTATGCCACTCCCCATGATGCCGAAGAATCGGTGGCTTTTGTTATTCATTATCAGGGATTACGTCTGGGCCTCGCTACTGATTTGGGGAGAGCGACCTCAGAAGTCATCAGTAAATTGCAAAACCTGGATGTCCTGCTCATCGAAGCTAATCACGATGTGGAAATGCTGGATGCCGGACCCTATCCCTGGGTTACGAAGAGAAGAATTAAAAGTGATGTTGGGCATCTTTCCAACGAAGCCTGCGGAGAAATATTGTCTTCGGTCAAGCATTCTGGCTTGCATCTCGTTGTATTGATGCATATGAGCGAGACCAACAACCACCCGGATCTGGCCCGGCTTACCGCCCAACAGGCACTGGGACAAAACACCCCGAATATGATCATCGCCGAGCAAAATCATTCCACCCCCTTAATACCTCTATGTGCCCCGGTAAAAACTTAGGTTGTTTTTATTTCACCCTTGCAGGGCATGAAGGCTGAAGAAGAATATTGTGCGCACGATGACCCCATGCCTGGTGGATTATGAATAATATCAGTCAAGAAAAAATAATTGGAAGTTGGTTTGGAATGGCGATTGGTGACGCCATGGGTCGATCTGCAAAAGGATTGAAGCCAGCCGCTATCCGCCAGATTTTTGGAGCGATGGACGACTTCAAGGATGTGCGAGCGATTTTAGGCAAGGGAATTAAAAACTACCGCATGAAAGGGTTGTATGGTGCCCCGACTCAATGCGCTCTTGCGGTAGGGGATGCCTTGCTAAAAAACAAAAAGCAATTTCTACAGGAGTCGGCGAAAAACTTTCAGGAGCTGGCAAAATCGGGTCCCGAAGGTTATTTCGGAATTTACCGCAATCACTCTTCCTGCCTGTGGAGAGCGGTAGATCTGCTGGATGATTTGGAGGAAGGGCAAGTTTCTGAGCAGAACTCCTGCACCTCCTTATTTACCATCTTGGCCGTGCCTCTGGCTTTGTATCAGGGTAAATGGTCAAAAACTTTAGCTCGACAATGTTTTGAAGCTTGTTTGTTGATGAGCCGAAACCGGTTTGAAGTTGTGGGAACAGTTTTAACAGGTTTTTTAGTGACCCGATTCCTGGCTTTATGTCCTGAAGAGCTGACTCCTGTCGACATTTTGCGAGAGGCGCAAGAAGTATGTCTGCAGGCGGAAGCAGAGTATCAGCAAAGGTTCCCAGAAGCGGAAGACGAAAAAGAATTGAATGCCTTGAGTGGAGCTCTTAAAGGATTGGCGGATAAATATAATGATCCGGATTTCCTGCCTTGGCTCTGCGAATATGCCAACACCTATACCAAGCTCGATATTCGTCATCCTTCACAAAGTTTTGTGCTTACTTTGCTTCCACTGGCTTTGCATTGTGTACTTTTGCCTCCCGACTCGAGTTTTGCTTCCACCCTTACCCAATCTCTGGGGAATGGGAGGGAGACAGAAACGCTGGGTGCTTTGGTGGGGGCGTGGGCTGGCGCACTTTATGGATTCGATAAATTTCCCGCTCAATGGAAAAGTGGGTTGGTAAATGCCAAGGAAATTCGACTGCGGGCAGAGGCTATATCTATCCGGCGTGTGAAGAAAGAGCAAAAAGATTTGTTCAACATGGAAGCGGCACTGACCGCCAAGGAGTTTGAAGAAGGTAAACGATGCCAGACCAAAGAAACGAAAAAAGCGTCCAGGATGGAGGTGCAGTCGCTGGATATTTGGGATGAGGAGGAATCTTCTGTCCCCTCCAAAGAGGACAGGTCTCAGTGGCGAAAATTTCAGAAGGAAAAGGCCAAATCAAAACGGGATCGCCGGAGAAATATTCCCTCAATGGATGATATTTAGAACTACCCGGCCGCAAAACCCCCGGAAAAACAAACTCTCTTCTTCATTCACTAAAAATTCCTAACTAGTTGAAAATAAATGTTTAATTTTCAATATTTGAGGTTATAATAATAGCAACCCATCGTAGCCAGAGAAGTGGATCGTTGGCCTTTTGATTTTGAAAGGAGATACCGGTGAACATTCTGAAGCTTGCAATTTTATTTTTCTTTTGCTTGATGCAAACCGTGGTGGCGGCGGAGACGAAGCCGACTGACAAGCAAACCGCTGCTCCCGTTAAAAATCAGGCGAACCCAGTCAAAGCTCCTGTTCCAGCCGAAAAGAAAAAACCAGAAGGCCTGGTTATAGGCAAGAATTTAAAAGTAGGCATGCCGTTGCAAGAGGCGATTAAGTTGCTCGGAATCCCCGGCGCCATCAGTACCAGACGTGGCACTGAGTCCAAGTTCGACAGCGTATCTATTAAATACGTCAATCATGGTATTGTTCTGCATGCATTGAATGGCAAAAATAAGGTCGAGGCTTTGGAAATGTTGCCCCAATTCAAAGGAAGTTTTTTGGAAGGTATTAAAATGGGGGTCAAATTTACCGCCGTGATTGAAAAGTATGGGGTGCCTCAGACTATGAATGCCAGCTTGGCAAAATATCCCGATAAAGGAATGTATTTTTCCCTCAAAGAAAATATGCTGGTCGCGGCACACGTCTTTGCCAAAAACAGCAAAATCCTCAGTCACCAACTCTACAAAAATCGCTAACCAGCGTGACGCTGGACCCAATAGTTATTGGGTGAGCTAAGGTTTATCTCTGCTCAATAGATTTCCGTTTCATCAATTACCACTGCCAAATTACTCCACCATTCTCTTTGCAGGATAAATACGCAATCAAAGTGATGGCTCACTGGTCTCATGCCTAGCCCACTACCGTGGGGAGAGAATACAGCCATCGCATTTTAAGCCGAGACTCATTAGCTCTCTTGCAATTGCCTTCCTCGTTAGAGGATGAGGGCGAATACTGCGTCTCGGGTCAGTTCGAAGTGAGATTGCTGATTGCCGTTTCCTGAATGCTGGGCACTTTCCAGTAATAAGGAATGAAGCAGAGGATGCTCAGAGGGGTTGTTTTCCAGTAGGTGTCGAGCTTTGTCCTCCAGTCCATGTTCCAGATAGAACGTGGACAATAAGAGTACAAGCAGGGATTTTTCTTCCGATGTTTCCAGGGTTTCTTCATAGGTGCGCAAAAGTTCCTGATAATTTTCGGAATCTCTGAGGGCAACTTGCGAACGCACCAGGCAGGCTTTATTTCCAGTTTTTTGAAATCCAGTTTTCCATGTTTTCAATGCCTGCTTTTGTTTGCCAGACTCCAAATAGACGTCTCCCAACGACAAATAAGCCGGCAGGCAATATTCGGAGACACGTAGTGCCTGTTTGAAGGCAGAAATAGCGGCATCTCGGTTACCCTTTTCCAGGCATTGTTTGCCAAGCTCAACGTGGTATTGGCTCAGATTGGTTTGTTCCTTTTTCCATTCCTCCAGGTTTTCACGTAAAAGGGGCAAAACTTTTTTCTGCAGGGTGCAAACTTTTTTCCAGTCTTTTTGTTTCAAATAAATATCACGAAGACGCAATATGGGGCCAGCAGTTCCTGGATTCATCCCCTGTATTTTTTGAAGAAGCGAAATTTCTTCATTTTGGCGATCGGTCTTGGAATACGTATGCGCCAAGTCATAGAGCGCATGAATGTTTTGCGGCTCGAGTGCGAGGGCTTTTTTGTGAAAAATTTCTGCCTGATCATATTTGCAGGTAGCATCCAGGATTCGGCCCATCAGGTTGAGGGCACCGACATGTTCCGGGGAAGTATCGAGGACTTTTTCAATAAGGGCTTGAGATTTATCCGTCTTTCCGCAGATGAAAAAGTTTTCTCCTTTTTTGAACAGGGCCTCGACTCGAAGATTCCTTTTTTCAATTCGGTTATTGTTAAAGCCTGTTCTCCAACGAGCCAGAGCGTTTTTAAAATTAAAAGTCCAGAACAGAAAAACTGTAACGATCACACCGACAAGAATAGACCCAAGCAACAAGAGAACGGTTGGTAGCTTCAGCGATTGGCCTTGCGTAAGATGAATGGTAGAGTCATGAGGGTTGAGAAACGCGGTATATATTGAGAGCAGTGCGAAAACCAGAAAAATGATGATTTGCTTTAAAGACACGCTTAAATCTCCTCAATAGGCTCTTCATCATTGAGATGGTCGGCCTTGGGATTCTTTTCCATTTCGCTCAAACATTGAGTACAGAATTCTGTGAAGGGAACTACTTGTAACCGGGCTTCTGGAATGGGTTCTTCGCATTGAGAGCAAATGCCATATTCCCCTTCTTCAATCTTTTGGATTGCCAGGTCAACCTGTTTGAGTCTTTGCCATTCTTGATTCCCAATCTCCCCTTCTAATTGCCGATTGTAGGTACGAGCGGCATCATCACTGATATCAGCCATTTGTTCGGCTTCACTGGTCCTTACATTTTGGTTGGATTTTTCTACATCTCCCAGTAATTTGGTCCGAATGGATTCCAATATCGAGCGAAATTTATCGGTTTTCTTTTTGTTCATAGTTACAGTTTCAGGTAAAAGGGGGAGTCTTTATTGGCCTACTGCCTTGATAACAGGAACATCACCCCATAGACGTTCGAGGTCGTAGTGAAGGCGGGCTTCTTTATGAAAAACATGTACAATTAA
>JABIXH010000106.1 GCA_018664975.1 Nitrospina sp.
AACCCACGCACTTCTGGAGGTGCCAGAGGAACTGTCGTCATTTCCTGATAACGAAAAACTTCCTGAACCTGTTCAACCTTCACCCCAAACATATGTTTGTTGATGTAAAATGTACAAAATTGTTTTTGCTCCGTCATATCAGGCCTCCTCCACTAATGCTACACTGTTTGTGTCAATCAGGAAGCTAGGGTCTGCGGATTGAACCACATTTTCTATATCAAGAAGATCCGTCACACGGTCTTGCACAACAATAGTTCCGAGCACTCCCGGTCTATTGGCCCCACGTTTCACCGTAATCGTTTCTTCCACAATATCAATGATACGCTCAACAACCAATCCTACACTTCTTCCATTTCTGGTGAAAACTATAGCCTGCATCAATTCCTTTTCAGAGTCTTCTGCAGAAGAACCTCCATTCAGAACATTTTTAAGGTAAACCAAGGGCATAATTTCTCCACGATACTGTACTACATCCTGATTACCGGACTGTTCTACATCTGAGCGTTTAAACTCTTCCAGTCGTGCGACCTCCGACAGGGGTATCGCCATGCGATCATCCGCTTCCAATCCAAAGATGAGCAGGGTTTCACGATCACCTGCAACTCCCTGGCTTGAAGAACTTTTAGAAATACTCTTTTCCTGATGTTCAGATATTACCCTGGATCTTTGGGCAAGCCCCATGACATCAAGAATCAAGGCCAACTTGCCATCGCCCATGATGGTGGCCCCGGAAAATGCCGGTATTCCCTTGAGCTGTTTACTCAATGGCTTGACCACAATTTCTTCGGTATCACTGATTCCCTCAACCACCATACCAAACTGGCGGTCATCCGCATGCAGGACAACAATATTAACCGCATCACTTTCTTCTTTCTTAGCCACCTTCAACTCATCATTGAGAGAAATCAAAGGAAGCAGGTTTCCACGCAAGCGGTAGACCGGTGCTCCCTGAATTAGCTCAATAGAATTTTTAACCTGATCCCCGTCCAGACGAACAAGTTCAAGCAGGTTTACCTGTGGGATGGCGTAACGTTCATCTGCTGTAGTGATAATCAAAGCGGGAATAATTGCCAGAGTAAGAGGAATCTTGACACGCAAGGTCGTTCCCTTACCAGGACTACTCTGGATATCTACCGATCCCCCGATTTTTTCAATATTGGTGCGAACAACATCCATCCCCACACCTCTGCCGGAAACATTCGTTACCTTTTCGGCAGTGGAAAACCCAGCCGCAAAAATGAGGTTGACCAGTTCCCGATCTCCCATCCTGTCAGCCTGTTCCTGTGTAATAACATTTTTCGAGAGGGCTATACTTTTAATTTTTTCAGGGTCAATTCCACCCCCATCATCAATAATTTCAATGTTGACCTGTCCCCCCTCATGGAAAGCGCGCAACAATAATACACCCTCTTCATCCTTACCATTTGCCAGACGTTTTTCTGGAGTTTCTATTCCATGGTCACAGGAATTCCGGACAATATGTGTAAGAGGGTCTTTGATGGCTTCAATAAGAGTTTTATCGAGTTCCGTATCTTTGCCTTCCATTTCCAAACGAATTTTTTTCCCAACAGCCATCGAAAGATCACGAACAACACGGGGGAACTTACTCCAGATATTCCCAATAGGTTGCATTCTGGTTTTCATGACACCTTCCTGCAACTCAGTAGTAACCAAATTCAAATGCTGACTGGTCGCGATAAACGAAGAGTCACTCTTGGCAGGGGCGTATTGTAATATCTGGTTTCGGGCCAGCACCAATTCTCCAACAAGATTCATCAATCGGTCCAGAATATCGACATCCACACGGATACTGGAATCCGCCACTCCCCGACCCTCTTTACGCCGGTCATCAGTGGCGCGTTTATCGCCGTGCTTAGCTACATGCTCTTCCTCGTCTTTTGAAGGAGCCTGCCTGCGATCTTTTTTATCCTCAGCCGCAACAAATTTCCTTTCTTCTTTTTTCTCTTCCACTGGCTCAGACGCTGGCTCAGGTGCAGAACCTGCAATTTCAGCGCAACCTTCATCTGTCAAAAGTTTTCCCAGATTGTTAACAAGTTGCGAGTAGTCTACATCTCCTTCATTTCTGTCTTTCTCTATACAATCCAGCATATGCCGAATGGCATCTACCATCGCCAGCAAGGCACTGGTTCTTTGAGGATTTAAAGCCAGTTCACCGTCTCGAAGTTTGCCTAACAGGTTTTCTCCAACGTGGGCCACTCTTTCCAATTTATGCAACCCAATAAAGCCGCAGGTTCCCTTAATAGTATGAATGGTTCTAAAAATACTTGAGAGAATCTCTATATTGCCTGGCTCCTGTTCCAATTCAATGAGGTCTTTATCCAAACGATCCAGGTTTTCATAACTTTCGACCAGAAACTCATTGACGATAGGTTCCATATCTTCGTCAATTTCAGCAGAGGGCTTGACAGGTTCTTCCTCAGTCGCTACTTCCGGCTCTTCAACTTTATTCGTTTCTGGTACGGGTGCTGGGTCAGTACTGACTTCAGCTTTCACAGGTGCGGGCGAAGCTTCACTCCCCCCTTCATCAGTTTGCAGGCGGGTTAAGGTTTCAACCAGGCCGGAGTAATCCACATTGCCTTCATTGCCATCATTTTCGATGCAGGAAAGTATCTGCCGAATGGCATCTAACATGGACAAGAGCGCACTGGTTCGGGCAGGGTCTAGTTTCAACTCTCCATCCCGCAACTTTCCCAACAGGTTTTCACCAATATGCGCAACTGATTCCAGTTTACTGAAACCAATAAAACCACAAGTGCCTTTTATTGTATGAATAGTCCTGAAAATACTGGAGAGAATATTAGTGTCACCGGGGTTCTGCTCCAAATCAACAAGATCTTGATCTAACTGATCCAGGTTTTCGTAGCTTTCGACCAGAAACTCATTGACGATTTCACCCATCCCGTCTTCCAGGTCAGAACTATCCCCATCCTGCGCCAGATCAGGAGCAACAGGTTCTTCTTTATCTGAATCATTCATAAGTTGACCTCAATTCAACAGGCTTTTAATATCATCTAAATTCATTTTCCAGTCAGCAAGAATATTCGACTCTTTTTTTAAACTCACTTAATGCAAAAACATCTAGTGAAATACAGGAAAACTCAGGTACCCGGTTTTCTGCCAACCAGATCTCCGGATTTTGCCCCGGCAACTTTAAGCATGAAATTACCTTCCGCCATGGAAAAACTGAGTTTTTCGAGGGGCAGACCTCTGGGCAACAAGGGTTCTACATCATGACCGCGCATTATCGTTGGCAACGACATAGTCACTTTCAACTCTTCCTTTCTCATCCTAGCCACAATATCGCCAGCTAAAACATTTGCCAATTCCCCAACCACATCCCCCATATCCGGACTGTCGTAATCGATATCGAAGCCACAAAACTTGGACGCCATGGCGATAGCAGAATCTTTTGGGAGAGCAAGCATGATGATATAATTCACATCTCCCATAAAGGAAATGATCCCTACAACTCCTTCGCCCACCTTGCCATCATTATCTTCGCCTTTAAACTTGGGTTCCGCTCCAAAAATTGTGTTGAAAATCGATAATATCGAGTCCCGAGAAACATCCGTCAATACGCTCGGCATCTTCCCGTCATTAAAATCTATTGCTGACATGAACAGATCCTCTTTAATAGGGGAATCACACACCCCGTTTCATTTAGCAACCCTTTTGGGCAAAAATTATCTAACCTCAAATCATAAAATAAAACGCCCAAACCTCAGGTAACCTTTTGATTTTCCAAATGTTAAGCATTGTCATCTGCAAACATTATAAAAGCTACCTCATATTCGGTCAACGCTAAATCTCATAAAATCAATTGTTTTTTAAGGGTTTATGACATTTGAAGGAACCTTTTCATGTGGTTTTCCCCCTCTCGTTACAACTTGTCCTAATTACCCGATGTTCTTTAAAGTTAAAATTTAATTGCTTTAATTTTTTCCTCTAGCTGAACCGCATTAAAGGGTTTCACAATATACTGATTAACCCCTGCCTGTACCGCTTCCATGATTTTTTCTTTATCAGCTTCTGAGGTGACCATTATGAAGGAAACACCTTTTAAACCAGCATCTGCGCGGACTGCTTTTAAAAATTCTAGACCGGTCATGTTTGGCATATTCCAATCAGATACAATCAGGTCAAACCCGCCTTCACCCGCTTTTTTCAGCCCTGCGGCTCCATCTTCGGCCTCGGTAAGATCACTAAACCCTAATTCTTTCAAATTCTTTTTAATGATTTGTCGCATTACCGCAGAATCATCTACAACCAATACTTTTTTACCTTCATAACTCATGTCGATTATCCCTTATCACAATAAAGTTTAAAATCTCCCTCAGATTAACCGGTTAATTGTTAAGGCTGAGGTATAAACTCCGTCCAATGTTTAGGTGCATGTGTCAAGTATAGATATATACACCTTTAATGTAAAGTTTTTATTATGAATGTGTCAAGATTGTGTCAAAACAAGCTTTTTGAGACCAAACTCGGCCTTTATCGGAACTCTGCGTTCTAATATACCCTCCCCACTTCAAGTTCAGCAACCTTCTCATACAAAGTATCTCGCTCCACGGGCTTTCTGCCGGACTCGGTAATCATATTAATGATCTGATCCTTATGAAAAACCTGATCGGTAGCCGCACCGGCGGCATGGATAATCTTCTCCTCAACAACCGTCCCATCCATATCATCCGCACCAAAAGACTGGGCAAGTTGGGCGATTTTAGGTGTGATCATGATCCAGAATGCTTTCACATGTGGAAAATTATCCAGCATCAACCTTGAAACCGCTAGCGCCCTCAGATCCAATTGTCCTGGTGTGGTTTTTAAAAAATCTAATACAGTATTCTCCGGGTGAAATGCTAATGGAATAAATGTTACAAACCCGCCGGTCCGATCTTGCAATTCGCGCAGGCGCACCAAATGATCCGATCTTTCCTCCACCGTTTCCAAATGACCATATAGCATGGTGGCATTGCTTTTTAATCCAGCAAGATGGGCTATCTCATGAACTTGCAACCACTCCTCACCCGTTATCTTGTCTCCGCAAATTTTGCGACGCACTCGTTTTGCAAAAATCTCTGCACCGCCACCAGGAATCGAGCCCAAACCCGCATCCAATAAAGCTTCTAAAGTTTCTTTTATAGGGAGGTGTGCCAAACGCGAGAGATATTCCAACTCTACCGCTGTATAGGCCTGGATATGAACCAAGGGGAAGCGTTCTTTCAATCCTCTCAACAGGTCCAGATAATATTCGAATGGATAATCAGGATGAAGTCCACCAACAATATGAAACTCGCTGACCTCTCCCCGATTATATTTTTCTGCATCCGAAAAAATTTCCGCCAACGACTTCTCATAAGCGTGGGGATTATCTGCCTTGACTCCAAAGGCACAAAACTGACAACTCAGGACACAAACATTAGTCGGGTTAATATGTCGGTTATGGATAAAATAAGTTTTATTCCCATTCAATCTTTCACGCAGGAGATTGGCCATATAACCCACACCTAACAGATCATGGGTTTTCCAAAGCGTCACCCCATCTTCATAAGAAAGGCGAGTTCCCGCATTTACTTTTTCATAAATGGGTTCCAACGTTGAATCTTCAAACTCGAAAAGCATTTTTTAAAACTCCAATATTCTAAAAGTCAGGAAGTTGTGCATTATAACCTATCCATTCTCATGGACGCAAAACACACACTCCAATAGTTCTTGCACTTCGCCCCTGCTACCAGCTTCATTAGCCCAGGTTTTACCTATACAAAACTTCCTGCGGCTTTTAAGAGCAAGCTTCATGCCTAAATGTCATCAATCCCTTAACACCTAATTTTTCAATACCTATTATCATTTTCTCTAAACTTCACATTAGGTTTTGTACAACTTTCTTTGTAAAAGCCCAAAGCAAGCACAAAAATTATTTTACACTCATAAATAATCCATTACTTTTATTAAGAGTTGATTCTGAGTTTACCCAAGCCGATGTTCCAGCATATGAAGCGAATGCCATCTATACTTTTGGCGATTTTCAAAGCAGGTTAAAGCCAGGAACTTCTTGCGATGATTTTAAAGAGCAAAACTAGAAGCGGGATGAAACCTCGCTATAAAGAAAGAGGTGATTATGACGCAGTAAGAGTTTTCAGGCAACTCACGCAAAAGCCCCTACTAACGGCGGAGTACTCCTTCAAGTAAAGCCAGATAACAAGGCTTAATCAACCGGACTCCTACCTTACTGGGCATAGCGATTTTTAAATTCTTCGGCGGCCAATTTTCTACGGGCCTTTTCATCTCCCGTCATTTTTCCAAGAAACCACATATGTTCTTCACGGTTCAGGATTGAATCCAGTTCGGCCAGAACTGTTTTCGCCGCATTGGCCGTCTCCCCTCCGCGACGGATTTTGTCCTCACAGGCTTCGCGCACCTGTGGCACAAAATGGATGTAGAACCGCTCGGCCACTTCAAAGAAGCCATGCCATTGCGTGTAATCCGGAGCCATCATGGAAGCACCATGACGCGCACGCCTGCCCTCATGATGCCAGAGATAGAAATAAGTCCACTCCAACTCTTCATCAAAATTTGTCGCAGTCAGCACCCCTCCCGCTTTCATCATTTTAATGATGCTGGTGGCAGGCTTGCCAAATTTTTCATTATATAAATTAATCGCAGAGTCAAACTGCAGGTAAAAACCATTCACATAATTTTCCGCATGGCATTTCTTGCAAACCACTTTCATTTTTTTCCTTCTTTCCTCCCAGGGAACAACCTGCTCTCCCGCTTTAATCGCCTTGGCATCTATTTTCTCTGAAATCGGCGGACGCAGATTCCATGAAATTCTCGTGCCCACATCATGAGTCACCGGCAATTCTTCCGTTGCGCTCATATGGCAGGTTGCACAGGTCGGTGCGGCAGAATACTCAATACCCGCACGCCAGGGCTGAGCATCCAGACGCATATCTTCCTTGAACGCTTTAAAAGCGATGCCGTGTTTAGACTCCTCATAGATTTCTTTTTGCGGATGATCCGGTCCCATATGACATTTCCCACAACTGTCCGGCTGACGGGAAACCACCAGCGAAAACCTATGCCGGGAGTGACACGCAGAGCAGGAACCTTTACTGCCATCCGGGTTAATCCTGCCTATTCCCGTGTTCGGCCAGGTTGAAGGATCGGGCCTTCCATTTTCCATAACCTTAACGACAGAACCATGGCATTGCCAGCAACCATTAATAGCCGCCGGAGACTGTCCATTCATAGAAAGACGGCCCATATTGCCTTCCACCACTTCGGCCAGAACATTATCCAAGGAACCAATAATTTTGCCCGCATCGGCATGATGGGAAGCCTGAAACTGATCGTTCTCATTGGCATGACACTTCGAGCAATCTTTAGGGGAAACCACCACAGCCACTAAAGCTCCTTCATGCTCCCAGGCATCAGCATCGGCAGGTTTCGCTTCATGGCATTCGATACACCCTACTCCCTTCATTGCGTGTTTGCTGTCTCTCCACTGCTCTACCAGAGAAGGACTGGTGACTGTATGGCAATCCACACAGTTTTTACTGGATGTTGAAACTTTTATAAAAGCCTTTTTGCCCAGTACCCGCTTATTACTTTCGATGCCACCCACAATTAAAAGAGCACCCAGAAAAAACAATCCAATAACGGCGATTACTATTTTTTTAGTATTGAGAGACATTGTTCCCCACTTTCTGATTGCCTGGCCTGCCAGCCAATGTTCAAACCAAGGCTTCCCAAACTGTCAAGATCAGATAAAAGGAAAACCCCAAAAATCCGATCCAGACACTTAACTCTGCCCTGGGAAATTTATTTTCAAAAATTTTATCAATGAACGGCCAAAATATTATTATTCCCACAAAAAATATCTGGCCCACGATTCCTATATAGACATTGGTCAGTTTCAGCCAACGAAACGAAGCATAAAAATACCATTCCGGCTTGATATGTTCCGGCGTGATCAACGGATTAGCCCTGTCACCCAGCCCAGCCGGGAATATCACAGCCATCATGGTCAACAGGTATAAAATCAGTATTGCCAGAATGGCCTCTGTAAGGACGTGGTCAGGAAAAAGCGGAAAAGTTCTATGCCTCGACCTTCTCTCTCCCTCAAACTCAAACTGTGTGACTCCATTCAGACGGACGATAACGATATGAAGCACCACCAACCCTGCCAGCAAGGCGGGCAATATCACCACATGAAAAACATAAAGCCGGGTCAACGTATTCCCGGAAATTTCCGGCCCGCCCCGGATAAAATCTGCCGCAAGTGGACCCACTATCG
>JABIXH010000149.1 GCA_018664975.1 Nitrospina sp.
GATACTTCAAATCTGTGCTTTTCAGGCAGGACAGAGGGCACATCCGGATTTACAATTCAGAATCAAAAGAATAACGGGACGTAGCGCAGCCTGGTTAGCGCACTTGACTGGGGGTCAAGTGGTCGGAGGTTCAAATCCTCTCGTCCCGACCATTTTTAAAGGGCTTACGGTTTCCACCGTAGGCCCTTATTTTTTAAAGTCACCAGTAAGTCACCACAAGGACTGCATTTTTGATTCTCTTGGGAAGGTAGGATTTAGTTTAAGCAGGGAGAGAGTTCTTAAAGCGTCCAGTCTTATTCGGATTGGTGGAACAAATGGAGGGGAAATCCACCTTCAACTGCCATTATTTGCTGGTGAGCGGCCCTTTTTTGGCCCATAGATTTCCCTGCCTACGGGGCTGATAAAATTCATTTTTCAATACAATTAAAATAGCTTATACAGCGGCTCTTAGCACAAGAAGACTGGTCGGGTTTCACTTTTTTGTTAAATTTTTGACAGTGTTTTTGCGCTTCCCCAACGGCATCTTTGTGGTCTCTTATACGGTGCTCAAGGGTTATGCTGTTTTCATCTGAAAATGTTATGGTGGTGCAAGATGCCAAAAATACCAATGAAATAAAAATTATTATCCGCATTTTTTCTTACCTCCTATCTTTAATCAGGTTTCAGAGTGCTTTGTAATGAGTTTCACAAGTATATTTTTGCTTTCTTAGACTTTCATATTGACTATCTGTTGCTAGTTCAATAAGTTTAGAAGCCCTATCTAATTTCATTTTAAATTTTTTTGAATTAAAGCCTGAGCGTTCATACGAACTACGTTCTGTGTTATACCAAAAACCAGTACTATCAGTCTCCGCACAGTAATAAACCTCATCCTCGCCATAAGCATTATCCACCAGCAAAAATCCAGTTATCAAGAACACTAAAACCAAATACTTTCTAATCATAAATTAATTTCCCCGATAATTTTGAGACCCATCTCCTATCATTCCATATCTCGCGCCAGAATGACCATTCTCTGCGGCAATCTCGTAATTCCAATTTGAATACTCATCGTCTGGCTCAACACCATCCCCAAGATCGTAAGCCAACCCCAGGTGGTATAGTGCGGCAGGATGGTCTTTTTCCGATGCACGCTCAATCAAATCAATTCCTTTTTCATGATCTTGAGAAACCCCTTGCCCCTTTAAATACATTAATCCTAAATTATATTGAGCATCAGGTTTATCCTGGTCTGCGGCAAGTCGATACCATTTTATGGCTTCTCCAAAGTCTTGGGCAACCTCATCCTTGGTGTTGTCTCCTACCCATAAATCTAATTGCTTTTCGGCAACTCTGTCTTTATCAGATATTTTTCTCCATTCAAATTCGTTTTGCTGACCACGATCAAGTATTCCCCCTTGATGATAAATTTTCCCTAAATAGAATTGAGCATTAGGATTGCCCTGGTCTGCCGAAAAACTCAACCACTTGACCGCCTCTTGATAATTTTGTTTGGCAATAGAAGGCCAATCTCCATAAAAATAAGCCAGCCCAACAACAAACTGTGCTTTAGCCACACCTTGCTCTGCCGCAAGTTTGTACCACTTGAACCCCTCTTTATTATTTCTCTGAATACCATCACCCCGTATTAGCATCCAAGCATAGTTGCTTTGTCCTATTGCACAACCCTGTTCGGCAGAACGTTTAAACCATTTAACCGCTTTTGCGTAATCCTGTTTTATTCTTTCACCTTCTTCATAGAACGCCCCCAATAAGAATTGGGCCTCAGCGTGACCTTGTTCCGCTGAAAGCCTGATCCACTTCAATGCTTTTATATAATTTTGTTTAACTATTTCGTCCTGACAATAAATTACCCCCAATTTGAATTGTGCTTTTTCATGACCCTGTTTTGCGGCAAGTCGAAACCATAAGTACGCTATATAGTAATTTTGGGTACTGGAGATGAGTTCCCCGAACTTATATTGTTCGTCCGCATCACCCTTGTAAGATGGTAGGCGTACTAGTTTGGCAGATTTTATTTTTTGATAAATAGAGGTTTTTGGCGAGTTACTCTTTGGAGGGGCTTTCCTACTAGATAAAAATAGGGGGATTATTTGAGGATTCTTTTGTTCCTGCTTAAAGATGGTGTCTGGGGTATCGTCTTTTGATTTTGCAGGTTTCCCAAATAAATATTCTGACCATCTATTTAAGAGTCGGATTGTTTCTAATGTGACGCTACGCATCTTTCCTCCTATTTTTTTCTATGCTCTTCTATCCATTTCTTTACCCGTTTCTGTGATTCGGAAATTTGGGCAGAGGTCATTTTCTTTTCTGCGACAAGCCTGTTCTTATTTGCATCAGGGTCTCCATTGACCTTGGTAAGAGTGAACCACTTATGAGCTTCGATAATATATTTTCAACCCCTTGCCCATTCTCAAACATCACTCACACACTTTCAGATCAGTTTTAGCCAGCATACCAAAGCTGGGGAAATTTTCCAAATGGCGGCAGTGTCAATCCTTTTAAAGCCAATCACCTGAATATAATATGTAACCGTTGCAAATAAAGGGTTTTTCGCTACAATGCTCCAGACTTTAAAGTACTTGAGTGACTAAAAAATATGAAACTATCCGATAACGAAATTAGAGACATCACCAAACTGTTGGAAGAAGGCAAAACTCTTCCAGATAAGTATCGGTTTATGCTCTTTGGTGATGATCGAGAGTTGGAACTCGTTTGGAATGGGAAAACCAGTGATGTCACAAATGTTGTCCTGCCCTTTCAGACTATCGAACACGTTGATGAACCCCGACCAGAATCCGTTCGTAATCAGCAACTGGACATATTTGACACTTCTGGAAGGCAGTTAAAAGGATGGACTAATAAATTAATCTGGGGTGACAATAAATTTATTTTATCATCCCTAAAAAATGGTCCTTTGCGGGAGCAAATAGAAGAGCAAGGTGGAATTAAGCTAATCTATATTGACCCGCCATTTGATGTAGGTGCTGACTTTACGATAAACGTTGAAATTGGCGATGAAATTTTATCCAAAGAGCCGAACGTTCTCGAAGAACTTGCATATAGAGATACATGGGGAAAAGGGCAGGACTCTTTTCTTGCAATGATTTATGAGAGATTAGTAATTATGCGGGATTTGCTCTCTCCAACTGGAACTATTTTTGTTCATTGTGACTGGAGAATTAACAGTTGTCTACGGCAACTACTAGACGAAATTTTTGGAAACCAAAACTTTATAAATGAAATCATTTGGCACTATTACAATAAGATGCAGGGAAACGTTGGAAGGTTTGCATCTAACCATGATGTGATTTTTTCCTATAAAAAGGGCGATAAACATAATTTCAAATCTATCAAAGAAAAGAGAGACAAGCCAAAGAAGCAACAAAAGAGAGTGTGGGATAAAGAATCCCAAAGTCTAAAGCAAGCAAAAGACGAAAATGGCAACCTTGTTTACTACGATGATACTCATAGAACTATCGATGATGTCTGGAGATTGCACTATCTAATGCCAGCAGACCGAAAGGAAAAAGTGGACTACCCAACCCAAAAACCAGAGCATCTCATCAAAAGAATTATTGAGTCATTCTCTAGTGAAGGTGATCTTATTGCAGACTTCTTTGTTGGTTCAGGCACAACCTGCGCGGTAGCAGAAAAATTGGGACGCAAATGGATTGGGACTGATTTGGGCAAATTTGCCATTCACACAACCAGAAAAAGGTTAATAAATGTCCAACGCGGACTAAAAACAGCAGGTAAAGATTACCGTGCGTTTGAGGTTCTTAACCTTGGGAAATATGAACGAAATTATTTCGTTTCCGGTATGTCTGAATTGGATAGAAAAGTTCAAACACAAAAAGAAACTAATAGAGAAGCGGCCCTTAATAGTCTAATTTTTCAAGCGTATGGAGGTGAGCCTATTTCTGGTTTTAGAACCATTCGAGGGAAAAAGAATAATCGCGTAATTGCTATTGGACCTGCAAATATGCCCGTATCCCGTTTGTTCGTAGAAGAAATAATTCAAGAATGTGTTGAAAAGAGCATTACAAAAGTTGACCTTCTTGCCTTTGAGTTTGAGATGGGTTTATTCCCCAATATGCAAGATGATTCCGCAAGTAAGGGGGTAGACATGGTAATCAAATACATTCCAAAAGAGGTGTTTGATAAGCGTGCGGTTGATAAAGGGGAAGCCAGATTCCACGATGTTGCTTATATAGAAGTTGTGCCAAGCATCAAGGGCAATACCGTCGCAATTAGCCTTACAAATTACTCAGTTTTCTATACCCAGGGTTCTGCAACTGAAACAGAGAAGAATCTAAAGGATGGGAAGGCGGCGATTGTTGTGGACAACGGTCAGGTAATTAAACTCTCCAAAGATAAGAATGGAATGAACAACCCAAGAGAGGTGTTGACGAAAAACTGGCATGACTGGATTGACTATTGGTCCATTGATTTTGATTTTGAGAGCAAAAAAGAAATTATCCGAGTCAAAGATTCAAAAACTGGTGAAACAAAAGACACTTGGACTGGAGATTACATTTTCGAGAACGAATGGCAATCATTTAGAACCAAACAGGATAGGTCTCTTGAATTACAGTCAGCGTTTTGGGAGTGCTCATCTGGTCGTAGGAGAATTGCCATTAAAGTTATAGATATATTTGGTAACGACAC
>JABIXH010000087.1 GCA_018664975.1 Nitrospina sp.
CACCCACTGCCGGGGAAGGTATAGGGATTGACAGACTGGTAATGTTATTGACTGATAGCCCATCCATAAGAGATGTTATTCTTTTCCCGCAATTGAAAAAAGAATCCTGATTCGGGAAATAAACCGATCAATTTTGACTCATTCCTGCTATGTCCTACGAACTTTTCGTCAGCCTGCGCCAGCTTAAGGCTAAACGTACCCAGAGATTTATTTCACTCAATACCTGGATTTCCATTGGTGGGGTTGCGCTGGGTGTTATGGCATTGATCGTGGTGATTGCTGTTATGTCCGGGTTCGGCAAGGACCTACGAGATAAAATCCTTGGAACCAACAGCCATGTTGTCGTCACTAATGTCACCCGGACGGGGATGGTGGATTACGAAACAATTATGAAAAAAGTTGTAAAAGTGGATGGTGTGAAAGCCGCCGCTCCATTTATCCTCAATCAAGTGATGTTGGCCTATGGGGATAATGCCGTAGGAGTCGTGGTTCGCGGGGTGGATGTAGACCGGGAGGCCGGGGTTTCTGATCTGGAGAAAAATTTGGTGCAAGGAAGTTTAAAAATGTTGGAACGTTCAAAAAAGTCTTCCGGTAAACTGCGTCGAGATGGAATTATTTTGGGCAAAGAGTTGGCGCGTAAGCTTGGTGTGCAAAGTGATGATGCCGTATCCATGGTTGCTCCCGCATCGAGGATGACACCGATGGGCCTGATTCCAAAAATCAAATTGTTTCAGGTGGTTGGATTATTTGAATCGGGAATGTTTGAATACGATTCTAACCTGGCTTTTATTTCCATACACTCTGCCCAGAAATTTTTTGCAATGAAGGGGAAGGTCAGTGGTATTGAGATTCGGGTGGAAGATATTGAACAAGCGGATCAGGTGGCGGCAGGAATCCAGGATAGTCTGGGATTTCCCTATTTTGCCAGAGATTGGATGCGGATGAATAAAAATTTGTTTTCTGCCCTACGTCTGGAAAAAATTGTGATGTTCATCATCCTGATCCTGATTATTCTGGTGGCTGCATTTAATATTGTTAGTACCTTGTTTATGGTGGTTATGGAAAAGACCAAGGAGATTGCTATTCTAAAATCCATGGGAGCTTCCCGATCCAGCATCATGAAAATATTCAGTTTTCAAGGATTGATAATCGGGGTTACTGGGACAATGATAGGTTGCGTTGGCGGTTTTACCGTTGTGCCGAACCTTAATGAAATTGTGGGTCTCATTGAAAACATTTTTGGTATCACGGCTTTTCCCAGCGATGTGTATTATTTGGATAAGCTCCCCTCAGAAATTCAATATTTTGACTCGTTCCTTATCGTTGTCTTCTCAATAATTATTTGTTTTGTGGCCTCATTGTATCCGGCATGGAGAGCCTCTCGGCTGGACCCTGTAGAAGGTCTGCGCTATGAGTGATCTGAATTCAGGAAATGCAGAACGAAAATGTCTGATCGAAGCGGTAAATGTTGATAAAAGTTATTCTACAAAGCGAGAGGTGATTCATGTTCTTTCTCAAACAAATCTTCAGGTTTTTTCAGGAGAAGTTTTAGGGATTGTGGGTGCTTCTGGAGTGGGCAAGAGCACTCTCCTGCATGCCCTGGGGGGGCTCGATCGACCCTTGACAGGTAGCGTCTTATTTAAAGGGAAAGATATTTACAAACAGAGCAATGGTTATTTAGATAAATTTCGAAATGGTCATATTGGTTTTGTGTTTCAATTTTTCAATTTGTTGCCCGACTTTACTGCATTGGAAAATGCCATGTTCCCGGCCCTGATCAAGAATCAGGATAACCGATCGGCCAGGGAGCGGGCGGAATATTTGTTGTGCGAAGTAGGTATGAAGGATCGGATGAACCACAAACCCGGAGAACTGTCGGGAGGGGAAAGCCAGCGAGTCGCTCTTGCCAGGGGGCTTGTCAATCAGCCTGACCTGCTTTTAGCGGATGAACCTACAGGAAATCTGGATCATCATGCCAGCGACCAACTGATAGAATTGATCCGGAAACTGAATCAGGAGTTTAACCAGACTTTCGTAATTGTTACGCATAGCCAGAGAGTTGCCGGGAAGCTGGATCGGGTAATGGAACTGGTCGATGGAAAAGTCAGCCCTACCAAAGAGAACCTGATTATTTAAAAGGAGGGGAAGCCATGAAGCTGGAAAAGATTGCTGAATTGGTTGGAGGAACATTAAAGGGCGATGGTTCGCTTGAAATATCGGGACTCCAGGGTATCGAACAGGCGCAGGAAGGACAAATCACTTTTCTCAGTAAAAAAATATTTCTCGATACTTTGAATCGTTCGCAAGTCTCTGCTGTGCTGGTAAAAGAAGCCGTGGAAACCTCCATTTCCCAGGTTATCGTTGCCAGCCCCGAGCTTGCTTTTGCCCGTTTGTTAAGAGAGTTTCACCCTGAACCGAAACCTGATCCGGGTATCCATGACAGGGCGGTGGTAGGCAAAAACGTTAAACTTGGTGAGCAGGTAACCCTGTCGGCAGGAGTATGCATCGGAAACGATGTGGAAATAGGAGACCAGGTCCACATATTCCCAAATGTGGTTGTGGGCGAAGGTTGCCGGATTGGGAGCCATACAACTCTTCATCCTAATGTTACCCTTTACCGTAATACGGAATTGGGAAAACATGTGATCTTGCATTCAGGAGCTGTAATTGGGGCGGATGGTTTTGGTTATACCCTTGATGAAAAAGGAGCGCATTATAAAATAAACCAGATTGGCCGGGTGGTGATTGAGGACCATGTCGAGATTGGAGCAAATAGTTGCGTTGATCGGGCGGCGATGGGCACGACACGAATCAAACAGGGAACCAAAATAGATAATCTGGTTCAGGTGGCCCACAACTGTACGGTGGGGGAACACTCCATTCTGGTCGCTCAGGTGGGGCTGGCCGGAAGTTGTACCCTGGGCCATCATGTGGTGCTTGCGGGGCAGGTGGGTGTTGCTGATCATGTCACACTTGGTGACCAGGTCACCCTCACGGCCCAGTCAGGTACGTTCCGCAGTATTGAAAGCAACCAGGTTTATGGCGGGCATCCTGCGGTTCCTCTGGGTGAGTGGAAAAAATATGTTACTGTTTTACCAAAACTTCCAGAATTGGCCCGCAAAATGCGTGATCTTGAAACGCGATTGAAGGAGATTGAAAATAGCCGGTCTTCCCAGTAAAATATTTATATTCTGGTAATTCTCTGAAACGACTTACGTTTTAAGTTATAGATTATGTTTATATTCCGCAGGGCTTTTTGGGTCCTTCCTCTGATATATGTTTTTACCCTGGGAGCTGTTTCACCTCCTATGTCTGGAACGGCTGTTGAGCAATACATCCAGAAAAAACTCAAGCGCAATGACAAGATCCTCCGAATTAATGAAAAGAATCTTGGCGATTCAGGTTTGGTTGTATTAGCTCAGTCTCCACTAATTAGTTCTGTCACAACTCTTGTTTTATATAGGACCCATGTCAGCGATGAAGGTGTCCGTGCTTTGGCCGCATCGCCACATTTGAAAAACCTGGAAGCCCTTTACCTGGAGCATAATTTCATTACAGATAAAGGGGCGGAAATAATTTCCAAATCCCAAACTTTTTCAAAGTTGAAAATTTTGAATCTTTATTATAACCAGATCACCGATGAAGGTGCGAAGTCTATAGCAGACTCAGACACCTTGACTGGGTTGACGGAGTTGAACCTGAACTATAATCAAATAAAAGGGCCAGGGGCCATTGAACTTACTCAATCAAAAAAATTGACCAAGCTTCATGACATCCAATTGGCGTATAACCCGATCGTAAAAAGTGGGAAGCAGGCATGGAAGCGGTTCCAATTGATGGAGGGGTTTAAAGACCTCCACCGAAAGAATCGCCTGAATCAGGTGGGGGAAGGGCTGATTGGAGACTTTGGGGTTTTGGTATTGCTGGACTTTACTTTTGTGTCTGAGTTAGAGACTTTAGACTTGAGGAATAATGATTTGACCGATGAGGCGGTTATCGCTCTTTCGCAATCCGAAAAACTGGAAGGTTTGGTTTCGCTAAACTTGTCTAATAATAATATTACGGATGCGGGAGCCCTGGCACTGGCCAGGACCAAAAACCTTAAGCGGCTTAAGAAACTGGATTTGAACTTTAACCGGATTGGGGATGCAGGAGCCAGGGCGATTGCCCGATCTCCACGAATGGCCAACCTGGAATCTTTAAAACTGGGCCAGAACAAGATCGGGACAGAAGGAGCCCGCGCTCTGAATGAGTCTGAAAACCTCCAAAACCTGATTCATCCTATCTTTGGATTCTACTGATGGAAGCCCTTTCATCTTTATGATAAAATATTGAAAGATAAATCCTAACCTATAATCGTAATTTAAAAACATGGTGCAAATTCTAGAATTTGAGCGCGAGATTTTTGCCTTGGAAACCCAGATTCACGAATTGGTTTCCATGTCCCACATGTATGACAGTGTTGGCGATATCACTCATGAGATAGCAAAGCTCAAAAAAAAGCTCCGCCGAATGAAGCATGATGTGTATTCCAATCTGAAGGGTTGGGATAAAACTCTAGTGGCCAGGCACCCCGATAGACCTTACACTCTGGATTATCTTAATTTGGTTTTTAAGGAATTTTTTGAGCTTCATGGGGATCGTCATGGCGGTTATGGCCCTTCCGTTGTTGGTGGCGTGGCAAGATTCGATGGGCGGTCTGTGATGGTAGTAGGACACCAGAAGGGAAGGGAAACTAAAGAAAAAATTAGGCGCAACTTTGGCATGTCGCAACCGGCTGGATATAGAAAAGCCTTGCGATTGATGCGGATGGCGGAAAAATTTAATATGCCAATTATCACCTTTATAGATACACCAGGAGCCTATCCCGGAGTTGATGCAGAAGAGAAGGGACAGGCTGAAGCGATCGCCACCAATATGTTTAATATTATCCAACTGCGGGTGCCCATCATCTGTGTTGTGATTGGAGAAGGTGGATCGGGGGGTGCTTTAGCGATTGGAATTGGCGATCATATTACGATGTTTGAACATTCCGTCTATTCAGTAATCTCTCCTGAAGGTTGTGCTTCCATTCTTTGGGGGGACAAGGGTAAGACTTCCCAGGCGGCGGATGCACTTTGCATGACCGCAAATGATCTCCTGAAATTTAATGTTATAGATGAAATTATTCGCGAACCCCTTGGGGGTGCCCACCGAAATCATAAGCAGGCCGCCATTCGTCTAAAAAAATCTCTGCGTAAAAACCTGGATCGGTTAATGCAAGTTCCACCCGATCAATTAACCCAGTTGCGCAAAAATAAATTCCGCGAAATGGGTAAAGTTGTGGAAGAGGTGTCCTGACCCTTTGGCAATGTCTTACCGCTGTAGACCCCTAAACAGCCTAATATTGTATGCTAGAGGTGAACCTGTTGCCGAAAAAGTTGAGCATATTCTGAGTCGGTGCCAATCAAGGTTTCATGGACTCCGGTTTCAACCAGTTCCCCTTCTTTCATAACCAGAACCCGATCCGCCCCCTCAAGCGTTGACAATCTATGCGCAATGATCAGGGTGGTACGTCCTGCCATTAAAGTTTCGAGAGCTTGCTTGATATGATATTCGGTTTCAGTATCTACAGATGAAGTGGCTTCGTCTAACACCAGGATCGGCGGATTTTTTAAAAAAGTCCGGGCGATAGCGATGCGGTGTTTTTCGCCACCGGAAAGCTTTACCCCTCGCTCTCCAACCCGGGTATCGTATCCTTCGGGAAGATTTTTTATAAATGGATCGGCATGCGCTGAAATAGCCGCTGAAATAACCTGCTCACGGTTAGCTTCGATATTTCCATAAAGAATATTTTCTGCCACGGTGCCATTAAAGAGGAAGGGATCTTGAGCAACCAGTCCGATTTGTTCGCGGAGATAGGAAAGCTTCAAGTCTTTTATCGGGTAATCGTCTATGAGAATGGTCCCCGATCCGGCATCATAAAATCGCATGAGCAGTTTAACCAAAGTGGATTTTCCGCTCCCCGTGTGACCCACGATAGCAATGCTTTCTCCCGCACTGATTGAGAAGTCAACTTTCTGGATGGCAGGTTTTCCTGGGATATAGGAAAAACTTACCTGCTCAAATTGAATTGAGCCGCGGACATTAGTGGAAGGGAGGTTCGCATTGGAGGCATCTTGCACTTCAGGCACGGTATCGATGATTTCAAACAGGCGCTCGCCGGATGCCAGTGCGTGTTGTAGCATGTGATTGACCGAATGCAATTGATTGATCGGAGTATAAAATAATGCCAGATAACCTACAAACGCCACCAGAGAACCAACGGTGATATCCCCTGCTTGCACCAGTCCTGCTCCATACAAGAGTATTAAAACTGTGCCAAGAGAACCGAGAAACATCATGGACGGGGAGTAGAAGGCCCATAACCGCATGACCTCCAGGGTACCATTGCAATAATCCTGACTTCGCTTTTCAAATTGTTTGATTTCATGAAGTTGGCGGTTGAAGGACAGTGTTTCACGTATTCCGGAAAGGGAATCCTGAAGTTTTGCATTCATTTTTGCGGCGCGCTTTCGAACAACGTGATACTGATCGTGAGCCTTGGAGGTATAGATCCATGCGCCATAGATCAGAAATGGAATGGGAAACAGAGCAACCACTGCCAGTTTCCAATGCATATAAAAAAGTATGGCGGAAATTCCGATCAGGGTCAGGGCCGCAGTCACGACCTGCTCTACACCGTCAATAAAAATACGTTCGACATAATTTACATCATCGTTGGCACGAGACATCAACTCGCCGGTAGAGCGGTTTTCAAAATAGTTCAAGGACATTTTCTGAAGAGCCCGGTATACGTCCGATCTTAAATCGAATACGACGTTCTGCTCGACTTTGTTGTTGACCATGATCCGTCGATGATTGGTGAAGTTTCTCGCCAGATAGATACCAGCCAAACCCGCTATGGGCCCGTATATCCAAACGGATTCATTGCCCTCTACCAGACTGTCTACAATCAGTTTGATCAGCCAAGGTGGAACAAGGTCCAGAAGGGTTGTTGCGATAGCTAATAACAGGGTCATTGCAACCCCTTTTTGATAAGGCTTTAAATAACTGAGTACTCTTGATAAAGATTTCATATTTCAATGTTTAAAGTATTGAACGGCTATGATTAAGATTATAATAGGAGTTCTTGCAATGCAAAACGATTATTAAGGTGAAAATCAATACCCTGGAATATAAATTAAACTTTGGCGGAGGTTATGGAATACAGAAAGCTGGGTAGCAGTGATCTTGAAGTATCGGTAATAGGTTATGGTGCCTGGGGAATAGGTGGGGCACCCTTCTGGAAGAGCGAAGGACATACCAAGTCGCTGGACTCGATCAAGAAAGCCTATGACCGGGGGATCAATTTTTTTGACACGGCTCCCGTTTATGGATTTGGCCACTCTGAGGAACTGATTGGAAAAGCACTCAAGCCGATTCGGGATAAGGTGATTATTGCTACCAAGTGCGGATTGCGATGGGACAAAGAAGCATTGGGTTCCATTCGTAAAGATGCCAGTAGAAATTCCATTTTGGAAGAAATTGATCAAAGCTTGAAACGCCTGAATACAGATGTGATCGACCTTTATCAGGTCCACTGGCCCGATGTTGAAACGGAACAGAAGGAGACCATGGAAACTCTGATGGAGATTCAGCAAAAGGGAAAGATCCGCCATATTGGAGTGAGTAATTACTCAGCGGAGCAGATAAAAGAATGCCTTCAATATGGGGCAATTGTTTCACTGCAGCCGGAATTTAGTTTACTGGCCCGGGATATCCAGAAAGGCACGGTTTCCGTTTGCCTGGAAAATGATATCGGGATCATTGCATACAGTCCTCTGGCATCGGGAGTTTTAACGGGCAAGTATGATAAGAATACCCAGTTTAAAGACTGGAGGAGTAAAGGAATTATTGGCACATTTACCGGCGAAGGATTTGTCAGGAATATAGAAAAGGTGGACCGGTTAAAAGTAATTGCGGATAAAGAGGGGAAAACCTGTGGTCAGACTGCTATCAACTGGGTATTGAGGCAAGAGGGTATTGCAACAGCTTTAGTGGGTGTTAAAAACCCGAATCAAGTGGAAGAAAACCTGAAAGCAGTCGGTTGGAAACCGTCCGCCGAGAATTGTGAAAGCATAGAAAAAATTTTTGCTTTAGCTTGACTCTGTTTGACGAGAATTTTACTGGGTTACCCTTCCTATTGCTGGGGTTCTTGGGACCGTACCATTTGGCTCAACTCATTTGAGTTTCTCTTAACCTTGTCGATCAAAATACCTATAGATGTGGTTTGAGGTTCCATTTGATCCAGAGCCTGATTCATTCTTTGAATAGTTTGATGAATATTGGGCATGGAGGTTCCGTTTACCTTTGCCTCAAGGTCCTGTATTTCTTCATGAAGTTTTCTCTCCAGCAATAGTAAGGTGTGATCCACTTGATGCTGTAGGTAATTAATATTTGCTTCAATATTTTGGTGCTGTGCTCTTTGCAAGGTTTGGTTGGTATAGATGAAGCCAAATAGTAAAACAGCCAGACCTGTATAGAAAAGAATTTTTAGTGTGGTGGTTTCACCCTCCCCCTTTTTTATGTTGGCCTTGATGTTTTTCAGTTCCAAAGCAAAAGTATCCAGGGTAGGCGCTTCTTCTCTCTGATCCAGATTAGATTGAGGCGTTTGTTCAGGTTGTTTGGTTTCTTCGTTTTCCATGTTTAGTCCGATTGCTGATTAGAGTGTTTCGTTCATTGTTTTGGCATAAACTATCTTACCAGATAATCCAAGTATAACTGAATGAGTGAGTTGCCATAAAATAATGTGATCAAGGTCCCCATCGCAAGAAAAGGTCCGAAGGGGATAAGGCTTTTCCTCGATTTCTTTTGAATTGCGATTTGGAATAGGCCAATGATAGACCCTAAAAATGCTCCGATAAAAATTACCAATAATACTTTTTGCCAGCCCAGTAACGCACCTGCCGCCGCAATGTATTTAATATCTCCCCCGCCCATCCCTCCATTACTAAGAACAGCGAGCAAATAAAATAATCCGCCTCCTAAAAATAAACCGAGTAAGGAGTTTGCATAACCTATTGTGTAACTTCCCACTGCCAGCCCAAGAATAATGCCTGGGAGTGTGATCACATCGGGAATGATTTGATGCTCGATATCAATAGCAGTGATGATCACCAACGTGGGGGCCACCACAAAGTAAACTAATAAATCGAACGACAGTCCAAACCTGAAATATCCGGCTAGCAGAAGTACGGCGGTTAGCGCTTCTATAACCGGGTAAATCGGGGATATTCGTGTTGCACAGTCCCGGCACTTACCAGTGAGAATAATATAGCTGATAACGGGAATGTTATCCAGCGGGCGAACGGCGGAAGAGCACGCCGGACAATGTGACCCGGGAAAAACAACAGATTCATTCAGAGGCAAACGGTGAATGCATACGTTAGCAAAACTGCCAATTACCAGACCTAAACTGATTATCGCCCCGACCAAAACAGGATAAGGAATTGCTTGAAGAAATTCCATTCCTTAATTAATCCTGACCATGTGCGGAGAGCCTCCGCAGGCTGATTGTAATGTTTTTATTTTGTGGAAATGGGTCATTTGCTCTTTAGCTAGCCAGAAGAACTATGGCTCATTGGGTCCAGCGTCACGCTGGCCACTGTTAGTGACCGAGATTTTCAGCGTTTCATAAATAATATCGGCGGAAAATCCTCTTCTCTGAAGGTAATGGGCTAATCGGCGGCTTCTTTTTTCAGGTTCCAGTCCATGAAGAGATGCCAGCTTTTTGCTGGCGCAAGCCAGGGCTAGTTCTTTTTCCGGGTTGGCATCGTAAAGGGTATCCAGGGCTACATTAATGATATCAGGGGCGATTCCTTTAGCGAAAAGTTCCTGGCGTACACGCTCTTTGCCAAACTTCTTTCTCTCGATCCGTGATCGGCCCCATTCCATGGCAAAACGTGGGTCATTAATATAGTTCAGGTTTACAAGATACTGAATCGTTTTTTCTATAACGGCAGGCGCGTGTTCCTTTTTCTCCAGATATTGGGTGAGTTCCCTCTTGCTACGGTCCCGGTATGAAAGGTGTTTAAGGGCTTGGGATTTAGCGGTTTTGAGAGCTTCACGATCTGGCATCAGACTTTACCACTAGGCGTGGGGCTAATGAGCAATGACTCAGTGAGCCGAGTAAACGTTTGTCCAAAAAAAAGACATTACAATCAGCCGTTCTTCACTTAGGAAGTTTTTCCAGCCTTTTTTTCCTTTGTCGGAGCTTCTTCAGCATCTTTGCCTGGCTCCGAATCGGATGGAATCAGTCCCAGGGTTTTCCGTAGTTTGTCTTCAATTTCTGCGGAGATCTCCAGATTTTCCGACAAAAATCTTTTTGAGTTTTCCCGACCCTGACCAATCCTGTTTTCGTTATAGGAGAACCAGGTGCCGCTTTTGGCGATGATATCGTGTGCTACACCTAGATCGAGCAGATCCCCATATTTGGAAATTCCTTTGCCATAGATAATGTCGAATTCAACCTGGCGAAAGGGAGGGGCAACTTTGTTTTTCACTATTTTGACCCGGGTGCGGTTACCAATAACATTTTCCCCGTCTTTCAGGGCCGCGATGCGACGAATATCCATACGTACAGAAGAATAAAACTTGAGGGCATTTCCGCCGGTAGTGGTTTCAGGATTTCCAAACATCACTCCAATTTTCATGCGAATCTGATTTATGAATATCAGGGAAGTTTTGGATTTGTTGACGACTCCGGCCAGTTTACGCATGGCTTGAGACATGAGCCGGGCTTGTAATCCCATATGAGAATCGCCCATATCTCCATCGAGTTCTGATTTAGGCACGAGGGCGGCTACGGAGTCGACAACGATAACATCCACCGCGCCACTGCGAACAAGAACTTCCACAATCTCTAGCGCTTGTTCGCCGGTATCGGGTTGAGAAAGAAGCAGGTCATCCAGATTAACCCCAAGATTGCTGGCATATTCTGGATCCATAGCGTGCTCAGCATCTATGAATGCCGCAACCCCTCCCTCTTTTTGAGCTTCCGCTATAATATGAAGCGTTAAACTGGTTTTTCCTGAACCTTCAGGGCCGTAGATTTCAATAACTCGGCCTCTTGGAACCCCGCCTACACCTAATGCGTGATCCAGAGAAATGGAGCCGGTGGAAATGACACGAATTCCTTTCAGGCTTTCGGCTTTGCCCAGTTTCATTATGGAGCCTTTGCCGAATTGTTTTTCAATTTGAGTGAATGCCAGTTCCAGTGCTTTTTCTCTGTCGTCCGCGCCCATCATGTCTCCTTGTTCATTTTAGTTTGCGGTGGGGACCCGCTTTTAATACCAATTCACCCGGCTTAATGCTTTAGCCGACCTTGTCAGTGGGCGACATTATACCTTTATCTTGAGGCAGACGACCAATTTTCTAAATTTATTTTTTGGGGTACTCGATTTGGAGTTTGGAGGTAAAAATTAATGGGGAGCTTAAAGAGAATATTAGGATTCAGCAGTCATTTTAGTTTCCAGAGACCGGCCAAATCCTAAAATACTGGCGCGAAAACTACGGTTCGTAATGCGGTCATATTTTTTAAGAATCAGGCGTTTCATGACTTCTTTGCATTCTTCAGGGGTGATTTCGCCTTGTTCCAACTTTTTCTTGAGGAAGTTGATATTTTTTACCTCTAAAAGGGAACGTAAACCGCTTCTCATGGCATAATCCTTCTTTCTGCTTAGCCTGTGTTGATCGGATTCAAAAAGCATAGCAGGTTTCGCTATTCATGTAAAGTATTGATTTTTATTGAATTATGTGTTTATGGTTGGTGGGGTTTTGGGCTAATCTAATTCCAGTCTTGACCCGTGGCGGTATGCCCTAAAGTTTGATATTCTTTCAAGTCGTGAGCGTTTAAAGTCGATGATAAATTATGGTTTTATTAAATACACGTTCCTATTTAAGTGTTCTGGTTTTGTGCGGGTTTTTAGTGGCGGGATGCGGGAAAAAACCAGAGGCGGAAATAAAGATAGAAAGTTTTGATACGCCCCCTCAGGTGACGATCACTCTGCATTCTCAATTGGAGTTGGATTATTCTCTGGAACCCGAGTCTCAGGAAGATGACGATAAGGAGGATGGACAGGAGACGAGTAAATTCATATCCGATGTTTATGCCAAGCTAAAAAGGGAGAGAAGGAGAAAGACCAAAGGAAAAATTCTTCCAGCATTTCAGGCGGATACTGATTACCAGTCTATCAAAAGGTATGAGAAAATTGATCTCCAACGTTATGCGATTACGATTAAAAAGGGTCCAGAAAAGCCTTCAATAAGAAAAACGGTTAACGTGCAGGATAAGCCTTTGATCTTTGCTGGAAGGGGCTACAATATTTCTGCTTTTGAGAAAGAAACGAAACCAGCGATTGATGTGGACTATTCCACCCATCTGCTTGTTGCGCCTCCCGACCCGTCTGTTATAGAAAAAGTAGATCTGCTGGACCCTGAGGAGGGATATTCCAGGGATTCAAAGTTTCTGGTTTACAGTTCCACACGTTCCGCTTTTAATGAGTTACCTCCCCCCCTTGTTGAAAGCATACCCGAATCTTTGCGCAGTGTTGGGTCTACCGTTTTGCCGGAAAGGATCCCGGAATCTGTTCTTGTATTTCAACATGGAAAGGAAAGCCTGTTACTATTGAGGAAGGCCGAAAAACAGTTTGACCTGTTGGAAGGGAATGAATCTCTGAATAAAAAGCAGTTTTACAATTCTTCCCTTAAGGTTCCTGAAACCAGTAGTAAAACACCCAGTACCCTACAATAAAAAGTCCAATAAATATTTTGCGGATGAGGCTGATTTGAGCTCCGCTTTCCTCTTCTGGGAGGGGTTGAGCTTTGGGCTTCTCCATTTTTTTCTGA
>JABIXH010000070.1 GCA_018664975.1 Nitrospina sp.
CAACTTTTGCTTTATCTTCAGAAGATACTGTTGTTGCGACACGAGCGCCATGTTTCCTAGCAAGCTGTATAGCGATATGACCCACACCTCCCGTTCCACCATGAATAAGAACATGATCTTCCTTTTTTATATGCGCACGATCAAATAACCCTTCCCATGCAGTAATAGTCACAAGTGGTAATGCCGCAGATTCAGAAAAACTCAGTGACTTGGGTTTCAAAGCAATTAAATTACTATCTGCCAGCATGAAATCAGCCAATGCCCCTTCAATATTTCCGGCTTTCCCTTTTAATCCCCCAGCGCAACCGAAAATTTCGTCACCTGTCTTAAAGTCAGTTATCCCGGCTCCCACTTCGGTGATGACCCCGGCAACGTCCATATGCAGGGTTCCCGGTAAAGCAGGATTAATTCCCAAATTATTTTTCAGGAGTTTATGGTCAACAGGGTTAAGGCTGGTGGCTTTTACCTCAACCACAACGTGCCCTTCTTTTGCCTCAGGTTTATTAACATCCTCTGCAATAAACCTTGCCGCCTCTCCATATTCATGAACCCTATAGGCCTTCATTACACAAATCTCCCGGCTAAATAAATTTATTACTTTTTATGATACGACTAAGGATCAAATAAACAAGTACGCAAATTTTGAAGACCCCTTTATTTTTGGGTTGTTCGCAGAGTCCAGAGGGTGATATCCCCTGCACTTGTCATCCTGAGGTCCTTATAGTTCCTGTCACCCTGAGGTATGTGATGTCCTCTTCCCTAACCTTCATGAGCGTGTAATATTTCTACATCTGATTCATGCCCGGAACGGGTAGCAGGGGTACTCGAAGGGTCATGCCCGGAACGGGTAAATACTCGATCATTTTGGAAACCGATAGATAACCCCTTTTTGTTCGCAAAATTCTTTCAGAGTGTAATCCAATGAACCTTCTTCTTTTTTCAGTTGGACATATTCATGATAAGCATCAACGAAATCTTTATAACCTTTCCGTCTTAAAATCTTTAATTCCCTGACTTCTTCCCGGGTGGTCTTAAAAACTTCAGAGGTGGATTCATTCATGGAATCCTGCAACCAGTTATCTTCTGACTTGGACTGACTCAAAAGCAATGCTCCGTGTTTCTCGTCCTCATTACCCATTTTAGGGGTTTGATTTTAATACCTTAAGAATACCGGATTTATAGAAAAATGAGAAGTTTTGATGGTGGGGTAGCGCCGGGGTTTGCCTGGGAAGGGTGACTTTCAACCTGAAAACCACAAGGTGTTATAATGGGCCATGGAAAAGTATATGCAAATGTTTATAGAACTCATGATGGCGTTGCTTGTTTTTTGGTTGGCCACGAATTTTTTGATGCGGTTTTTGCCCGGTATAGCCACTGAACTCCCGCTTCCTATTTATGAGTTTTTATATGCCTTTACGGGTTCGGGTGAAGGGGTTCCCCGAGACCCTGCCGGAATATTCCCACCCGACCCTGGCTCTTGATAGATGAAAATCTAATTTTTACTATTACCACAGGGGCACGAGAATTTAGGAAGAATTTAACGCAGGGTGACAGCGGAGAGCGTAGCCAAAAAATGGGGTGAGCGACGGGGCTTGAACCCGCGACCACTCGGACCACAACCGAGAGCTCTACCAACTGAGCTACGCCCACCATTATTTTTTGATCTTAATTATGCAGAGGCAAAGTTTAATCTAACTTCAAACCTTTGTAAAGAGTCGATTTATTTGATGACGCGAAGGTGATTGCGGTCGCGTTTTCCCTCTGGTTTTGGCTCCCCCGTTGGCGGTTCGCCGGCGGGTTTACCGCTGGATTTCACCGGTTTCAGCTTTGTCAGGGGTTTCGGGGTTTCCATCGCTTGCTCTGCCAGATTCATATCTGCCGGGATGCTTTCTTCCCACACTTGCCCGTTTTTCATGTTGGGATCATAAATGGCCCAAACTGCGACAAAGGGCAGGGCGCATTTATAGGGCCTGCCATTGAAGGCCAGAGAAGAAAAAATGCCTTCTTCTGTAATTTCTATCGGATGCCTGAAATTGAGGTTGAAGACCAGGTTGAGGGATGAATTGTTTTTATGGCTTGCTGGCACATCGACCTCGGCATGTCTCGCATCCAGACAAACCATGGCATCGCCTTCTTCTAAAAGGAATAAAAGAAAATCATATTTCTTTTTATTCAAGTCATCCATTCAACTAAATTAACATAAATGGGCTTAAGGTTAAAGAGGGGGTAGAGGATGAAAATTATGGGTTCGGGTTATTCAGGGTTTGCAGGTTTTTAGGCCAGGTAAATGTGAACTGGGACCCCTCACCGAGAGAGGATACTAATTCGACCGTGCCTTTGTTATCGGTGACAATCTTTTTCACGATGGCCAGACCGATCCCGGTACTATTTTCGCTGAGTTTTTTGCTGGCGGTTTGAAATATGATAAATATATTTTTCTGATAGGTCGGGTCTATTCCCGGTCCATCGTCCTTAACCCTAAATTCAAACGTTTCCCCTTTGTCGTTGACCCCAATTTCCACTTCCCCATCCTGGCGGTCATGGTGCTTGACGGCGTTGTTCACTAAATTAGAGAAAACCTGCTTCAATTTTGTTCGGTGGGTGTAGAACTTGGGGAGATCGGGATGGATATGGAAACGGAAGCTTGCCGGAGCATGGGCTTCCTCAATAATTTCTTTTATAAGAGTTTGGGTATTTACCAATTCCATTTTATGTTCGCCGCCAATATCTTTGGAATATTCCAGTATTGCGTCAATCATGGTTTGCATTCTAATGACCTGCTCTTTCATAAGGTGCAGGTGAGCTTTTGAATCTTCAGCGACCTTGTCTTCAAGGTTATCCAATATCCAGTTGGTCAGGTTTTGGATGCTACGAAGTGGCGCTTTGAGGTCATGCGAAACCACCTGGGCGAATTGTTCCAGTTCGATGTTGATTCTTTTAACCTCTAATAGCAGGTTTCCCAGATCAATTTCCTTCTTCAAAAGGTTTTCCTTGATGGTTCTAAATTTCGCCAGCTGGTGGGTGGCATCGGTCACATCCTGAATAGTGAACAGGGCATAATGGTTTTGAACTTTTTCATCATGCACTGGGGTGACCATTGTCTGCTGGGTTTGGTACCTTCCTTTTCCGATAGGGCAGGGGATCAGGTATTGATGGAATTTTGAAGAAAAAATAACGGGTGGACCGCCCTTGAAAATTTCATTGATGCGGAGAGAGTATTGCGGTTGTTTGAGTCTGGGAAAATGCTCTAAAAGACTGGTTCCTAATATGGTTTCTTTAGAAATTCCGGACCACCGTTCCAGGCAGGAGTTCCAATTATGTACCCAATAATTCTGATCAATAATAAAAGTTCCTACCGGCATCATATCTAGAAAGAGAAAGTTTCTAGCGATAAAGTTGTGGGGATTTTCTTTCATTTATAGTTCAGTCGGACTCAAGGTTATTTTTAAATGTCTCTATGGCTTGCAATAAAACCTCGAGCGAGCCCATTCCAAAAATCAGACCTATTTCGCCATCCACCTCCAGGTTTTCAATTGAAAAGTGGGCTTTAGCCATAATAATAGAATAGTTGGGGTCACTGACGAAACTGGCCACCAGATTATGAATCGCATCTTCCGCATAATGGGGGACAGAATAATCCAGCCGCTGATTAAAAAAATTGGTGATGGAGCCCATGACCGCATTGATGATGATATTGCCCATTTCGGAGAGGGTGTCCACGGTCACCGAATCCAACTCCGGCGACCCGGGTTCTTCTCCTGTTAACGCCGCAACCAGATTCTGAGCACTTTGAGGGGGAAACGCCAGCATGGCATTGCCCGTTAATGAACCCTTAAAACGGAGGTTGACGGTCGCCACTTCTTTTGGCCCAAACTCCTGAGCTTGCTCTTCCAGTTCTTTTAATGACAGGGATTGGATATGAGGAACCCGAATTTTAATCTGGCACCCCAGCATTTGATTGAGCGTGTTAGCTCCTTTGCCGACACCTATATTAAAAATTTCTCCCAGGGCATCAATTTGATCTTCTGTTAATTTCATTACGTTTTCCTTTTTTATGCCGAACCAAAAGTATTTTGCAAGACGCTTTGGTGATGAACTTGGAAAGAGTTCTTCGTTGGAAACTGGAATCTTCAATAACTAAAACTGCGGACATTAGGCTTTACCAAAATAATAGGGAGTGTGTAATTACAACTATTGTTATTTCAATGACATTGGTCTCGAATAAACCGGAATCGAATTATTTTATTTCGTAATAAATAGAGTAAAACATTCATTATGAACTCTCAAGCTCTACTTGTCGGTTAAGGGGGGAAATGCTACCATGCGCATCGTTTCCACAACTTAAATTGATTATATAAACAAATTATCAGGGGATTGATATGGCATTTAAGGGATTGAAGTGGCTGATCGGGGTGGGACTCTTCATGAGCATTTTGACAGGTATCTGTAGTGCGGAGGGTTTTAAAACTGTTGAGGTGTGGAAGAATCTTTTCACTGTTGTGAATGGCGATGGGATAGATTCAAACACCACATTTCTTATTACCTCTGAGGGGGTCGTTGTTATCGATACCCGGGTCACTCCCCAGGAAGCAGGCAAGGTGCTTGCAGAAATTCGCAAGCGCACAGACCTGCCTATCCTTTATACCATCAATACGCATTATCATGGAGACCACACTTTTGGGAATCAGATTTTCAAAGATAGCAGGGCCATCATTGCCCATGAAAATGTTCGCAAGAGCTTGATGGGTTCTTCGGGCAAGGATCATCTGGACTTTTTCAAGACCATGAATATTCCCGGAATGGACGAGACCATCATCACTCCGCCCAATATGATTTTTAAGGAGAAGATGGAAATTTTTGTGGGTGGATATAATTTAAAGTTGATCCATGTTCGCGGGCACACTGATGGGGACTTGTTTATTTATATTAAGCAGTTAAGAACTCTTATTACCGGCGATCTGGTCTTCAACGGAAAAATTCCTTACATGGGGGATGCGTATGTAGAGGAATGGATTTCTGCCTTGACCTATCTAGGGGATTTAGATGCTGAAATATATATTCCGGGTCACGGTGAGCCAGGTGGAAAGCCTGTGTTTTTGGCAATGCAACATTATATGCTCCAACTAAAAGGAATGGTTCTCAAGCAGCTGGAAAATGGCAAGTCTCTCAAGGAAACCCAGGACGCAGTCCGACCCGCTTTAATGGAAAAATATAAAAGCTGGAAAAATCACAAATGGATCGATAGCAATATCGAACGTGTTTATCTGGAATATAGTTTGAAACAAGGTTCTTAACCGGCAATTTCTTCTAAAGGAGTCGGCTAGTCGTCTTTCAGCAGGCCTTTATTTTTCCAATAGTCGCGGAGCGAGGTGGAAGCATCCAGACAGGTATCCAGATAAGTGTGGTTCGAGGGAATCATGGGCATGACATGACCATGGCTTTTGTCGTTATAGGGATACTTAACATCCAGGACATAAGGTCCCTTATGTTTGAGCATACGCTTTAATGCTGGAACCACATCATTCGGATCGGAAATGCTCTCAGATTTGATTCCAAAAGCACTCGCTACCTCGGCAAAGTTTGCATCGCCTATGAAAGTGTGACCACGAAGGGATTTATAAAAACGGTCTTCCCATTGAGCCACCATTCCCAGGTGGGCGTTGTTGAGAACAATGTTTTTTACCGGGATGTTTTCTATTTTCAGAGTTTGCAGTTCCTGAATATTCATCAGAAAACTTCCATCTCCTTC
>JABIXH010000274.1 GCA_018664975.1 Nitrospina sp.
AGGCCGTGGAAATGAATAACAAATGCATCAGCATGGCAGAAGAGTTTTTTAAATCCCTGAATGTTTGGGGAACATTGCCGCGGGAACATTTCCTGCTTTATCTCGATAAGTTTGGCAAAGAATCTCTGGGAGGTAAACAGCCCCCGGCAGAAGAAGAGGAGCAAGTCCTTTGCCGGGCTTAGGTAAATAATATGAAATCATTACTCTTGTTTCCACCAGACTGGTTACCTTCCGAGCCTTATCTGAGCCTGCCGTCACTGGCTTCGGTCTTACGCCCGGCGGGTCATGAGGTTTCGCAACTCGATGTCAATGTCGAGATGTATGACCTGTTTTTCAGCCCCAAATTTCTGGAGCATGTGGCCCAACGCATAAATAGCGAACGCAGTTATCTTCAGGAAAAGGAACAAAAGAGTGGCCTCGATGAAGAGGAACAGGAGTTGTTGGAACGTCTGCTCACCTGCACCTCGGAGTTGTTTCAACAGTTTTCTCTGGATGTGGAAAAAGCCAAAAAAATCCTGCGCGGAAATGCTTTTTACGATATCGACCAACTGGAATGGGCCACCAACTGCCTGCACCAGACCATGTCGCTGATCTCGCTCGGTTATTATCCGGCGCAAATCTGTTTTCCTCCGATAGAAACCGATATCGTCTATAAACCGTTCATGTCCTCAGAAATTCTGGAAGCGGTCGATGACGATCAGATCAATGTCTATCGCGATGTTTACCGCATGTTGATCCGCCCGGTGATGGAACGCGAGCGCCCGAGAATGGTCGGCATTTCGGTGGTGCAACAGAAACAGCTCATCGCTACCTTCACCTTCTGTAAAATGATCAAGGAAGAATTTCCCACAACACATATTACTCTGGGCGGGAACATCATCACCCGTATCCGCGATACCCTGCCTGGGATGAAAGGACTGTGGGAGTGGTTCGACACCGCCGTGGTGTATGAAGGCGAGTCGGCTTACCTCAAATTGACCGAAGCGGTGAAAAGCGGCGATGACTTTGCACAACTGCCTAACCTGATCTATAAAGACGACACGGGAATTCACACCAACAAAGAAGTCTGCTCCGAAGCGTTGGCCGAACTGCCGCCGCCGGATTTTGATGGACTGCCTTTGGAAAAATATTTCGTGCCCAATCTCATTTTGCCCTATCTCGCGACGCGCGGGTGCTATTGGGGGCGCTGTACCTTCTGCGATCATTTTCAGGGGTATGTCGAAGGGTTCCGTACCAAACAGGTCGACCACATTGTTCAGGAAATCAAATTCCTCAAAGAAAAATACGGCACCCGGTTTTTCCATTTCACCGATGAGTCTTATCCTCCGGCATTGTTCCAGAAATTGTCGCGCAAGTTGATCGACGATAAACTCGATATCGCCTGGACAACGCATATGCGGTTCGAAGAATCCTTATTGGAAGAACAGGTCTGGAAAGATGTAGCGGAATCGGGATGCAAATATCTGCACTTTGGTTATGAGTCGGGCAATCAGCGTGTGCTCAAACTCATGGACAAAGCCACAGAACTTGGAGCCATCGAAACCAATCTGCGCATGTCGTCCGAAGCGGGGATATGGAATCACCTGATGGGCTTCTTCGGCTTCCCCGGAGAAACCTCGGCAGAAGCCGATGACAGCAAAGCCTTCGTCGAGAAAAACTCGGCGCATATCCACTCACTCGGATTCATGACCTTCGTGCTGGGCAAATACAGTCCGATAGCGTTTGAGCCGGAGAAGTACGGCCTCACCTATTATAAAAATCCGGAATGGGATCTGGCACTCGACTACTACTTCACCACCAAAGATGGACTCAGTATTCAGGAAGCTTTAGATGTGTTTGACGGATTCGAGCGCAAGCACAATCCAAAATGGGATCTAAGAACCTGCGTCCGCGAATACATCTTCCTCTACATCGATAAATACGGGTCAAATCGACTCCCGCAACTCGAAGTCACCGAAGAACAACGCCAGCAAATGCAACACCCCGCCATCGGTATGGTCTAGCCCACTAGCGTGGGAGGCAATGTGGCGGAGACGCTTCGCGGTCGCCAAAAACATGATCAAAAAGGGTCTTTTATATTCTAGAGTGCCCAATGTTAGGTTAAACCTCCTTTAAGCCTGCTAATTTGTTTCTGTGCATTACGCACCACTTGCTCTAAGTCTACACCTTGAGACTTACAAAAATCTCGTAATTCTGATGCGATCAGTTTTTGCATTTGTCCAGCCTCATCTCCAAACTTGTCAATTCTCTTAAATAAGATCATACGTGTTTGATCAACGTATAAATCCTCTCTACTTTGCAAAACTAATCGGTGGATTAGCCAGTTTCTCTCGTCATTGAATTTGCCCAATCTTTCTTGAAGGGCCTGGCTCATGAGCTGGTATTTTTGGGAAGTCTTAACCAATCTACCTAAAGTTTTTGCTCTATGGCTTGTCAAAAAAGCTTCTCCCTCCTCCCTTGTAAATATTCCACGCTCCTTTATGTTGTGCATTATTGCAATGGTATTATGCAGTGCATCTTCAACATTCTGGGTTTGCCAAATACCTTTTCCGATTAGAGTATATAGAGTGTGTAGTTCCTCTTCGTTAATTTGCCTCCTAGTCATATTATTTACCCATTGTGATAAGTCACGATTTTGTAAATAAAGAGAGTCCATCCAACCCTCCCCATAAAGGCGCAAGTCCACTCTTGAAGCAATTCGATTTGCTCCCCCTTCTACGAAGGGGGCTGGGGGGATTTGCCTTTTCCAATCAATTTCTCTATCTTGACCATTACTGCTTCTACATTATCTTCCACTTCCCGGTTAGTAAACCGGAGTACAGTTAAGCCCTGTGCTTCCAAAAACTTAGTCCGTTCAATGTCGTTGTTTTGATTCGGTGATTGGCCATGGCTATCACCATCAATCTCTATTGCCATCCTAAATTTGTGACAGTAAAAATCAACGATATAATCTCCAATAGGTTTTTGCCGATTGAAAGTTGTCGATTGGTAAAACGGCATTTTTCTTAAGTTGTTCCAAAAATGTTTTTCGGCGGGGGTGGATTGAAGCCGGAGCTTTCTTGACCTTTCTTTAAGAAGCGTACTGTAGGGTAATTTGCGAGGCCGCTTTTTGGAGGACATGAAAGTTTTATACTACGAAACGTGAGCAATGTGAATCACCCCAGCCCCTCTTTGAGAAAGAGGGGTCCATTTACTTTGGTCCTATCTGCTTGCCCTCGCTAGAGGGCTACTTTCCGATGCAGAACTGGCCGAAGATTTTGTCGAGCAGGTCTTCTTCGAAAGTTTTACCGAGAATGATTCCCAGATGTTCCATGGCGAGTGTGACATCGACGGCAACAAGTTCTTCGGAAAGTCCGCCGCTCAAACTATTCACGGCGTTGTGCAGGGAATGAGCCGCTTGTTGCAGATGGTCTCTATGGCGTTCGCGGGTGATGATGAGGGATTCTCCCGCACGTTCTCCACTCGTGGCTTTTTGGTAGAGGGCTTCTTTTAACGCGCCGAATCCATTGAGCGTTTTTGCCGACAGGGTGAGAGGGTGTTCGTCAGAAAGAAAGTTTTGGATTTGATCGGACTGCCAGGAGGAGGGCAGGTCGGATTTATTGAGCACCACCAGTTTGGGTTTTTCGCCCACTTCTTTCATCAGCAGTTTGTCGTTGTCATCGAGCGGTTCGGAGGCATCGAAGATCACCAGCGCCAGGTCGGCTTTTTCCAGAGCCGTGCGGGTTCGTTGTATGCCTTGCTCTTCGATCATTTCGGGATTATCCCGCAGACCTGCTGAGTCGATGATGACAATATGGATATCGTTGATGCGCGCCCTTTCTTCCAGCGTGTCGCGGGTCG